>NZ_JBNFMU010000070.1:0-22756 GCF_049942315.1 Pseudomonas wayambapalatensis | reverse complement strand
TTGTCCGGCCGTGGTTCCGTTTGTTGGGGATTTGGGGGCAGACTTTCAATCATGGGGTGTGGCGGCGCCTTCTTCGCGGAAAAGCACGCTCCTACAGGGCCGTCTTTCCCTCTAATGCCGCACCCGGTGTTCTATTCCCCCGCCAGCCGCCGCTCGTGCTGAAACTTCCAGCGCACGTACAGCAAACCGCTGACGAACAACCCCAGGCTCACCAGCACCTCGACCCAGCCAAACAGCGCCCGGCCCGGATCGAACGCCGCCAGCACGCCCTTGATGAAATAGATGTTCACCACGAAGCAGGTCCAGGCATGCGCCCGGGCGCTGCCGCTGAGCATGCCTGGCAGCAGTAGCAGCAGAGGGATCAGCTCGATGGCCAGGATCACTTCGACCCGCGCCCCATGCAGGTCGGCGAACCACAGGTTGTTCACCACCAGCAAGGCGATCAGGCCGAAGAAGCAGGCCAGGCTCAGTGCCCGGGTCAGGCGCAGGCGTGGGGCCAGCCAGTCGAGTGCAGGCAGGGCCTTGGGCTTTCTAGCCACGCTCGCCACCCAGGGCCTTGGCGGTATTGGCCAGGCGTTGGCCCAGCGCCCTGCACAGGGTGATCTCGTGTTGGTCCAGTTCGCGTTTGCCATCGGCACCAGCATGATGGCTGGCGCCGTAGGGCGTGCCGCCGCCACGGGTTTCGAGCAGGGCCGATTCGCTATAGGGCAGGCCAGTGACCAGCATGCCGTGGTGCATCAGCGGCAGCAGCATCGACAGCAGGGTGGTTTCCTGGCCGCCGTGCAGGCTGGCAGTGGAGGTGAACACCGCCGCTGGCTTGCCGACCAGTTCACCGCCCAGCCACAGGCTGCTGGTGCCGTCGAGGAAGTACTTGAGCGGCGCGGCCATGTTGCCGAAGCGCGTCGGGCTGCCCAGGGCCAGGCCCGCGCAGTGGCGCAGGTCGTCGAGGGTGGCATAGAGTGCGCCGCTGGCGGGGATGTCCGGGGCCACGGCTTCGCACTCGCTGGAAATCGCCGGCACGGTGCGCAGGCGCGCTTCCAGGCCCGCCATCTCGACACCGCGGGCGATGTGCCGGGCCATCTCGCTGGTGGAGCCGTGGCGGCTGTAGTACAGGACCAGGATGAAGGGATCGCTCACGGCAGGATCTCCAGGACTTTCTCGGGGGGCCGACCGATCACGGCCTTGTCGCCGGCGACCAGGATCGGGCGTTCGATCAGTTTCGGATGCTGGACCATGGCGTCGATCAGTTGCGCGTCGGTGAGCGCTGGGTTGGCCAGGTCCAGGGCCTTGTATTCGTCTTCGCCGCTGCGCAACAACTGGCGTGGGCCGATGCCGAGCTTGCCGAGCAGCGCCTTGAGCGTGGCGGCGTCGGGCGGGGTTTCGAGGTAACGCACCACGGTCGGGGCCAGGCCGCGTTCTTCCAGCAGTTCAAGGGCGCCGCGGGATTTGGAGCAGCGCGGGTTATGATAGAGGGTCAGATCGGTCATGACGGGTCGCATCCAGCTGGGTTTGGCGGCTATTCTAACCGCAGCGACCGACATTTCATGCTTTAAAACTTCGAGAAGGATTGACCCATGGCAAGGCGTTTGGCAGCTGCACTGGCCATCACCGCGAGTCTTTTGCTCGGCGGTTGCGGTGCGGACTACGGCGTGGACCAGCACGGCAATACGGTGAAGGCCGAACAGATCGACGGGCACTGGCTGGTGCTCAATTACTGGGCCGAGTGGTGCGGACCGTGCCGCACCGAGATCCCTGAACTGAATACGGCGGCCAAGCAATGGGACGCCCAGGGCATCAAGGTGGTCGGGGTGAACTTCGACGGGCTGCAGGGCGATGACCTCAAGCAGGCCGCGCAGGCCCTGGGCATCGACTTCACCGTGCTGGCCCAGGACCCGGCCGAGCGCTACGAGCTGCCTCGCAGCGAAGCACTGCCGGTGACCTACATCATCGACGACAAGGGCAAGGTGCGTGAGCAGTTGCTCGGCGAGCAGACGCTCGAAGGGCTGCAGGCGAAGATCAAGGCGCTCAAGGGCGACGCCTGACCTGTTGTCGGGCCTGCTTCGCAGCCCATTCGCGGCACGAGGCCGCTCCTACAAGAGCTCCGCAATTTCTGAATACTGCGGTGTTACTTGTGGGAGCGGCCTCGTGCCGCGAATGGGCCGCGCAGCGGCCCCGATGCACTTCAGCCTTCCTCAGGCCAGAAGCGCAGCGGCTTGCCTTCGGCCGGCCAGAAACGGATCTGCTCGATCGCCGACACATCCCAGCGCTGCACCGTCTCCAGTGCCTGGAGGAAGCGTTTTTCCTGCTCCATCAATGCCGGTGCACACAGCTTGCGGGTCTTGCCGATCTTGCCGAAGCTCAATTGCTCGCCGTCCAGCGTATAGCTGGCGAACCAATGGTTGCAGCCGGCATTGCCGTAGGCGCGGCCATCATTGGCCAGGGTTAGCGTCAGGTGGCTGTAGTCGATCAGCGGGCGTTCGCCGATCCATTCCAGCACATAGCTGCGCTCCTGCTGCAGTTTGGATGGCTGCGCCGCGCAGCCGAACAGGCCGCCGAGCAGCGCGGCGCAGATCAACAGGTGTTTCACTGGGCGCTTCCCTGGCAGTTGCGGCACAGGTGACGCTCGCCCTGGCTGCTCCAGCCCAGTTCCGCGATGCGTGCATTGGCGGCGGGCTGGCGGGCCTTCTTGCCGAGCTTGGCATCGACGGCGAATTCGAAGTCGAGCACGGCCTCGCAACTGTCGCACTTGACCTGCCAGGTGAGGATTTCCAGTTCGTTGAACACCGGGCCGCTGGCCACGGCAACCCACTGGCCGCGAGGGTTGATCAGGTGACGGACGCTCTCGACGGTCAGGCGCATGGACAGGTCCTTGCTGCCTTTGAGCGTCACCAGCAGGACGTCGCCTTTGTGCATCGATCCGCCGTTGCCGGTCACCTGGTAGCGACCTGGCACCAGTGCACGGCATTCGATCAGGGTGTGTTGCGGGTTGAAAAGGGTGTAGCGGAAATCGTGCTCGACCATGGGTCCTCCAGAAATGCCGCGTATCCTACCCTGTGACCGTGTTTTGCGCATCGCCTGCTGCCCAGCGGGCGATGTTGTCCAGGGTGGTCGCGGCGATCGCCTCCAGGGCTTCGCGGGTCAGAAACGCCTGGTGTGCGGTGACGATCACGTTGGGGAAGGTCAGCAGCCGCGCCAGCACGTCGTCCTGCAGTGGCAGGTCGGAGCGGTCCTCGAAAAACAGTTGCGCCTCTTCTTCATAGACATCCAGGCCCAGGTAGCCGAGCTGGCCAGACTTGAGCGCGTCGATCAGCGCCGGGGTATCGACCAGCGCACCGCGCCCGGTGTTGATCAGCATGGCACCGGGCTGCAGGCGCGCGAGGCTCTCGGCGTTGATCAGGTGACGGGTATGCTCGGTCAGTGGGCAGTGCAGGCTGATGATTCGCGCCTGGCCGAGCAGTTCGGGCAGTTCCAGGTAGCGGGCGCCGAGGGCCAGCAGCTCGGGGTTGGGGTAGGGGTCGTAGGCCAGCAACTGGCAGCCGAAGCCGGCCATGATGCGGGCGAACGCAGCACCGATCTGGCCGGTGCCGACCACGCCGACAGTCTTGCCGTGCAGGTCGAAGCCGGTCAGGCCATGCAAGGTGAAGTCGCCTTCGCGGGTGCGGTTGTAGGCGCGGTGCAGGCGGCGGTTGAGGGCCAGGATCAGCGCCACCGCGTGTTCGGCCACGGCGTGCGGCGAATAGGCCGGGACGCGCACCACTGTCAGCCCCAGGTGTGCTGCGGCCGTCAGGTCGACATGGTTGTAGCCCGCCGAACGCAAGGCGATCAGCCGTGTACCGCCGCTGGCCAGGCGTTGCAGGACGTCGGCGCCCAGATCGTCGTTGATGAAGGCGCAGACCACCTCGAAACCCTGGGCCAGCGGTGCGGTGTCCGGGGTGAGGCGGGCGGCTTGGAAATGCAGCTCCAGCGCGCTGCTGGCAGCGGCCTGGGTGAAACTTTCCTGGTCGTAGTGCTGGCTGCTGAACAACAGGACGCGCATGGTGGGGATTCCTTCGGTGTGTCGTCGACGATCAGGCACTCAGGTGCGCCTGCTCCGCCAGCCGGTGGATGGCGCGCTCCAGGTCATCCAGCGCCTGCAATGCCTGCGGGCTGTCCTGCTTGAGCAGGGTCTCGCTACGCTGACAGGCCGCCCGCAACTGTGGGACGCCGCAGTAGCGCGAAGCGCCGTTGAGGCGATGCACGCGCTCGATCATTGCCGAGCGATCACCTTGTTCGCGGGCGTTGCGGATGGCCTGGCGATCACCTTCCAGCGAGGCCAGCAGCATCGCCAGCATGTCGGCGGCCAGGTCCGCTTTACCGGCCGCCAGGCGCAAACCCTCTTCGTGGTCGAGCACCTTGAGCTCGTTGCCATCGGGGAAACGTTCAGTGGCGCGGTCCAGCGAGGGCGTGCCGAGGCTCAGGCCGGTCCACTTCATCACCACCTGGGCCAGTTGGCGCTCGCTGATCGGCTTGGTCAGATAATCATCCATGCCACTGTGCAGCAGGGCGCGCTTTTCGTTGGCCATGGCGTGGGCCGTCAGGGCGACGATGGGCAGGGGTGGGCTACTCTGGCTGGTTTCCCAGCGACGGATCTGCTCGGTGCAGGCGCAGCCGTCCATGCCGGGCATCTGCACATCCATCAGCACCAGGTCGAAGGGCTCGTCCTGCACGGCCTGAACTGCCGAAAAGCCGCTGTCCACCGCCACCACTGCGGCGCCCATGCCTTCGAGCAGGGTCTGCACCAGCAGCAGGTTGGCCGGGTTGTCGTCGACGCAGAGAATCCTCGGCACCCGTGAGCCGGCCGTATACCGCGGTTCGCTGCTGGGGCGGGTCGGTTGCACCAGTTCCAGCAGCAGGCGGCGCAGCTTGCGGGTGCAGGTGGGCTTGGACAGCAGTTGGCCATGGGCATTGGGCAGGAATGGGTGATACAGCGCCTGCTCGGTGGTCGGGCACAGCACCACGCACTGGCAGCCCAGGCGTTCGAGTTGTTGGTGGTACTGGCCGAGCTGGTCGGGCGAGAGGTTGCCCAGGTTGGCGCCAAGCACGGCGAACTCGAAGGGTTGGCCGGCCTGGCTGGCGGCCTGCACCCCTTGCAGCAACTGCTCGAACGACGAGAACAGGCTGACGCTCAGGCCACAGTCTTCGAGCTGGTGCTCCAGGGCCTGACGGGCCAGTTCGTGGCCGTCGACGATCGCTGCGCGACGGCCCAGCAGCGCTTGCAGGGGCAGTTCCTCGGTGTCGTCATGGGCCTTGGGCAGGCTCAGGTTGATCCAGAACTGCGAGCCTTCGCCCGGCGTGCTGTCGACACCGATCTCGCCCCCCATCTGTTCGATCAGGCGCTTGGAAATCACCAGCCCAAGGCCGGTGCCGCCGGGTTGGCGCGACAGCGAGTTGTCGGCCTGGCTGAAGGCCTGGAACAGGGTGCGCACGTCCGCCGGTGACAGGCCGATGCCGGTGTCCTGCACGCTGATGCGCAGTTGCGCGGTGTCTTCGTGCTCGTCTTCGACCATGGCGCGCACGACGATCGTGCCTTCGCGGGTGAACTTGATGGCGTTGCTCACCAGGTTGGTGAGGATCTGTTTGAGCCGCAGCGGATCGCCGACCAGCGACAAAGGCGTGTCGCGGTACACCAGGCTGACCAGCTCCAGCTGTTTGGCGTGGGCCGCTGGGGCGAGAATGGTCAGGGTGTCCTGGATCAGGTCGCGCAGGTTGAAGGGGATGCTGTCGAGCACCAGCTTGCCGGCTTCGATCTTGGAGAAGTCGAGAATCTCGTTGATGATCCCCAGCAGGTTGTCGGCGGATTTTTCGATGGTGCCCAGATAGTCGAGCTGTCGAGGCGTGAGCTCGCTTTTTTGCAACAGGTGGGTGAAACCGAGAATGCCATTGAGCGGGGTGCGAATCTCGTGGCTCATGTTGGCGAGGAATTCGGATTTGATCCGGCTGGCCTCCAGGGCCTCCTTGCGCGCCATGTCCAGCTCGATGTTCTGGATCTCGATGGTCTCCAGGTTCTGGCGCACGTCCTCGGTGGCCTGGTCGATGCTGTGCTGCAGCTCTTCGTGGGCGTTGTGCAGGGTTTCGGCCATGCGGTTGATGCCAGCCGCCAGCTCGTCCAGCTCGACACTGCCCATCGGCGGCAGACGTTCTTCGAGGTTGCCTTCCTTGAGCTGGGTGACCGCGTGCTTGATGCGCCCGATCGGGCCGTTGATCGCCCGGCTCATGCGCAGTGCCAGCAGCACCGTGAGGCTCAGGCAGGCGAAGATCAGCAGCAGGCTGGTGAACAGGTTGCGATAGCCGCGCAGGAGCGTGCCGTCGTGGGACAGTTCGATTTCGACCCAGCCAAGCAAGCGCTCGGATTCGTTAGGCACGGCTTCGGTGGCCAGGTCACGGTGATGGCCGAAAACCGGCATCAGGTAGCGCGTGGCGTCGTTGCCGGTGCGTTGCAGCAGTTGCGTACCGGTGCCGCCGCTGGGCGGCTGGTTGAGCATGCTGGGGCCGGCATGGGCCAGGCGCGAACGGTCCGGGGCCAGGAAGGCCACGGCACGTACATCGGTCTGCTCCAAAGCCTCGGCGGCAATGCGCTCGAGCTGCGCTGGCGCTTCCTGAGCCAGGGCGGGGGCTGCGAGCGGTGCCAGTTGCTCGGCGATCATCTTGCCGCGTTGCAACAGCTGGGTGCGCAGTTCGTTCTGCTGCAACCAGGTGAAATAAATGCCCAGCACCAGCGCCATCAGCCCGGCGGGCAGTAGGGCCAGCAGCAGGACGCGGCTTCTGATTCCCAAACGATCGAGCACACCTGTCTCCTGTCATGTGCGTGCGGGCCGTCGCGAGTGGACGGGATCCCGCAGAACGTTACTCCGCACGCAGCGGTAATGCACTTTGTTTGTGCGGGTTTTTTATGCCGCACGGCGCTTGCCGGGGCATTGGTCGACACTCGGTTGCCAGAACGGCGTCCCTCGCCAATAATCGCGCAACTGAGAATTCATGGCAGATGCCAATGCATACCGTATCCATTCACGACTCAAGCATCCTCGCCATCGAGGACGATCCGGTGCTCGGCGCCTACCTGCACGAGGAGTTGCAGCGCGGCGGTTTCCGCGTGACCTGGTGCCGTAACGGCCTGGAAGGCTTGGAAACTGCTGGCCGCGAGGCCTTCGATGTGGTGTTGCTGGACATCCTGCTGCCCGGGCTCAACGGTCTGGACACCCTGGCGCAACTACGCCGGCGCAGTGCCACGCCAGTCATCCTGATGTCGGCGCTGGGGGCCGAGGCGGACCGTATAAGCGGTTTCCAGCGCGGTGCAGACGACTACCTGCCCAAGCCCTTCAGCATGGCCGAGCTGCGCGTACGCATCGAGGCGATCCTGCGTCGGGTCGCCCTGGAGCGCCGTCATCAGGCGCCGCGTGACGTCCTGCCGGGGCAGCTGCATTTCGACGAACAGGCCTGCGACGTGACGCTCGACGGGCAGCCAGCAGGGCTCACGCCCAGCGAGTACCGCCTGCTCGACACCCTCAACCGCAGCCAGGAGGAGGTGCTGAGCAAGCCCTTCCTTTATCAGCAGGTCCTGCAGCGGGGCTATTCGCGCCATGATCGCAGCCTGGACATGCATGTCAGCCAGATCCGTCGCAAGCTAAAGGGCATCGGTTATCACGAGCGCCAGGTGCGCACGGTATGGGGCAAGGGCTACGTGTTCTGTGCGGGCGAGGCAGACTGAGGATGCTCGAGCGTCGATCGCTGTTCTGGAAGCTGGCGGTGCTGCTGGTGGGCTTCTGCCTGCTGATGATCGGCCTGAGCTACACCTGGGGCCGGCACATGGAAACCCAGAACGCCTTCCTGTCGGAGCCTGCCCGGCACCTGCTGCGCGGTTACGCCGCCGAGGCCGAGCAGGCCTGGAACCAGGGCGGTCGCGAAGGCCTCGACCGCTGGTTGCTGGACATGCGCCAGCGTGAGTCGGGCTGGATCGGGGTGCTCGATGGCAACTTGCGACCGCTCGCCGGCGCTCGCTTGTCCACTGAGGAAATCCAGCGCCTGACCCGTCTGCGCGGCGTCGACTGGCCGATGAGCAGGCGCAGCGTCGACCAGCCCTGGCTGCGCCTGCCGTTCCCCCATGCCCCTGAGCAAGGCATGCTGGTGATCGAGTTGCCCCAGCGCCTGACCCCCGGCCAGTATCGGCTGTTCTGGCGGATCATCACCAATGGCGTGATGCCGGGGCTGTTCACCCTGCTGTTGTGCGTAGGCCTCTACCGGATGCTGATCGTGCCGCTGAACCAGTTGCGCGAGCAGGCCAATGCCTGGCGTGCCGACCAACTGTCGGCGCGGCTCGATTCGCGCACCATCGGCCGTGACGACGAGCTGGGCGAACTGGCGCGTGCCTTCGACCAGATGGCCGAGCGCCTGCAGAGCACCGTGGCCCTGCAGCAGCAACTCTTGCGCGACTTGTCCCACGAGATGCGCACGCCCCTGAGCCGCCTGCGTGTGGCCTGCGAGGGCGAGACCGACGTCGCGCGCCTGCGCGAACGCCTCGGGCGGGAACTGGATTGCATGCAGCAACTGGTCGAGGACACCCTGCAACTGGCCTGGCAGGATGCCGAGCGTGCGCCGATGAACCTTGAGCCCATCCAGCTTCAGGCCCTGTGGGACCTGCTGGTGGAGAATGCCTGCTACGAAAGCGGCTGGGCGGCGCAGCGGTTGCAGTGCACGTTGCCGGCCAGTTGTTGGGTGGAGGGCAACCTCAACCATTTGGCCCAGGCGCTGGAGAACATGCTGCGCAATGCCATCCGCCACTCGCCGCACGACGGAGTGGTGCGCCTGAGTGGCCAGCGCGAGGGCAATCACTGGCAGTTGTTCCTGGAGGATGAGGGCGGCGGGGTGGACGAAGACGATCTGGAAAGGATCTTCGCGCCGTTCTCCCGTCTCGACGGCTCGCGCCCCGGGGATGGAGGCTTTGGGCTGGGGCTGAGCATCGCCCGCAGTGCGATCCAGCGTCAGGGCGGGAGGCTGTGGGCCGAGAATGGGCAACGAGGGTTGCGACTGTGCATGCGCCTGCCGTGTATCGACAGTGGGTTTCTCGCGGATCAACCCGCTCCCCCGAAGGCGTTCGATGTTCTTGTGGGGGTAGGGTTGTCCGTGAAGAACGCACCGCCCATATAACGGTCTGCTATATGCCCCAGCAATTGCGTGATATGGCCACGCGTCCTTTGCCGGTATGATAGGCGCCCCTGCCGTCCTGATTGCGAAACACGCCCATGACCTTGCAGTACCCAACCATCGCCGATTGCGTCGGCAACACCCCTCTGGTTCGCCTGCAGCGTATCGCCGGGCAGACCAGCAATACCCTCCTGCTCAAGCTCGAAGGCAACAACCCGGCCGGCTCGGTCAAGGACCGCCCGGCGTTGTCGATGATCACCCGCGCCGAACTGCGCAACCAGATCAAGCCTGGCGACACCCTGATCGAGGCGACTTCCGGCAACACCGGTATCGCCCTGGCCATGGCGGCGGCGATCAAGGGCTACAAGATGATCCTGATCATGCCCGACAACTCCACGGCCGAGCGCAAGGCGGCGATGACCGCCTATGGCGCCGAGCTGATCCTGGTGACCAAGGAAGAGGGCATGGAAGGGGCGCGCGATCTGGCCGAAAAGCTGCAGGCCGAAGGTCGCGGCCTGGTGCTTGACCAGTTCGCCAACGGCGACAACCCGATTGCCCACTACACCAGCACCGGCCCGGAGATCTGGCAGCAGACCCAGGGCAGCGTCACCCACTTCGTCAGTTCCATGGGCACCACCGGCACCATCATGGGCTGCTCGCAGTACCTCAAGGAACAGAACCCGGCGGTGCAGATCGTCGGCCTGCAACCGATGGAAGGTTCGGCCATTCCGGGTATCCGCCGCTGGCCGGAGGAATACCTGCCGAAGATCTTCGACGCCACTCGCGTCGATCGGGTGATGGACATGTCCCAGCAGGAAGCCGAAGACACCACCCGTCGCCTTGCACGCGAAGAGGGCATTTTCTGCGGAGTGTCCTCCGGCGGTGCGGTCGCGGCGATGCTGCGCCTGTCCCGTGAAGTGGAAAACGCCGTGATGGTCGCGATCATCTGCGACCGCGGCGACCGTTATCTCTCCACCGGCCTGTTCGACGCAACCTGATGTCCAGAAAGAAAAGCAACAGTAGCGGCCTGCGCTTCCAGCCAGCCGGCGGCGATCGCACCCCACAGGTGCCGGTAGGCAAGAAGCAACGCCTGGACATCGAGCGCCTGGCCGGTGACGGACGCGGCATCGCCTTTGTCGAGGGGCGCACCTGGTTCGTCAGCGGCGCCCTGGCAGGTGAGGCGGTCGAGGCGCGGGTGCTCAATGCCCGCGGCAAGATCGTCGAAGCACGTCTTGAGCGCGTGCTGCAGGCCAGCCCCGAGCGGCGCGAGGCGCCGTGTCGGCATTACGCCCGCTGCGGCGGTTGCAACCTTCAGCACCTGCCCCACGAGGGCCAGCTGGCGCTCAAGCAGCGCCTGCTTGCCGAGCAGTTGCAGCGTGTCGCCGGTGTGCAGCCTGACGAGTGGGCCGCGCCGCTGGCGGGGCCGGAATTCGGCTACCGCCGCCGCGCGCGCATCGCCGTGCGTTGGGATGTGAAGGCGCGGGAGCTGCACGTCGGTTTTCGTGCCGAAGCCAGCCAGGACATCATCGCCATCGACGAATGCCCGGTGCTGGTACAACCCTTGCAAACCATCCTGCGTCACCTGCCGACCGTGCTGCGCAGCCTGAGCAGGCCCCAGGCACTGGGGCATGTGGAATTGTTCAGCGGCACGGCCGAGGCGGTGCTGGTACGCCATGTAGCGCCGCTGGCCGATGAAGACCTGGCGCGCCTGCAGGCGTTCTGCGAGCAGGCGGGTGCGCAACTGTGGCTGCAGGGCGAGGGTGAGCCGGCGCCACATGATGGCGCCGCGACACTTGGGTTTGACCTTGCCCCTTGGGGGCTGGAGCTGGCCTGGCGACCTGGCGACTTCGTGCAGGTCAATGCCCAGGTCAACACCCTGATGATCCAACAGGCGCTGGCGTGGCTTGCGCCGCAACCGGATGAACGGGTACTGGACTTGTTCTGTGGCCTGGGCAATTTTGCCCTGCCGCTGGCTCGCCAGGCCCGTGAAGTGGTGGCGGTGGAAGGTGTGCAGGCGATGGTCGATCGGGCCGCCGCCAACGCCGCGAGCAACAATGTGCATAACGCACGGTTTTTTCAGGCCGATTTATCGCAGTCTTTGGCAGGTGCCGAATGGGCCGCCGAGGGCTTTTCTGCGGTACTCTTGGACCCACCGCGCGACGGTGCCTACGAGGTGGTGCAAAGCATCGCCCGCCTCAAGGCCAAGCGGCTGGTCTATGTATCGTGCAACCCCGCCACGCTGGCGCGAGATGCGCAGGTGCTGGTCGGCCAGGGGTACCGGTTAAAAAGGGCCGGGATTCTCGACATGTTTCCTCAGACGGCGCATGTCGAGGCCATGGCGTTATTCGAAGCGGGCCAGTAACGGCTGGCCCCTTGGTGTGGCTTCCACGGATGGGAAGCGGCACGGTTGATTGTCAGTGCACCCGTGAGGTGCGCTGTATGGAAAGGTAAACGGAACATGGTACAGGTGAGAGTGCACCAGCCGGTCAACACCGACGGCAGTATCAATCTCGAAGCATGGCTGGATCATGTGGTGAGCGTCGACTCGGCGCTGGATCGCACGGCGCTCAAGGAGGCTTGCGATTTCGCCCAGGAAGTCGAGAAGAAGGGCAACCCGGCCAAGCATTCCTGGGCCGACGGGACGTCGAGCTTCCAGGCGGGGCTCGAGATCGCTGAAATTCTCGCAGACCTCAAGCTCGACCAGGACTCGCTGGTCGCCGCCGTGATCTATCGCTCGGTCCGTGAGGGCAAAGTCACCCTGGCCGAGGTCGGCCAGCGTTTCGGCCCGGTGGTCTCCAAGCTGATCGACGGCGTGCTGCGCATGGCGGCCATCAGCGCCAGCCTCAGCCCGCGCCAGTCGCTGGTGCTGGGCTCGCAGGCGCAGGTCGAGAACCTGCGCAAGATGCTCGTGGCCATGGTCGACGACGTGCGCGTCGCCCTGATCAAGCTGGCTGAGCGGACCTGCGCGATCCGCGCGGTGAAGGCCGCCGATGACGAAAAACGCCTGCGCGTGGCGCGCGAGGTGTTCGACATCTACGCACCGCTCGCTCATCGCCTGGGCATCGGCCATATCAAGTGGGAGCTGGAGGATCTGTCCTTCCGCTATCTGGAGCCCGACCAGTACAAGCAGATCGCCAAGCTTCTGCACGAGCGGCGGCTGGACCGCGAGCGCTTCATCAGCGATGTGATGAACCAGTTGCAGAACGAGCTGCTGGCCACCGGGGTCAAGGCCGACATCAGCGGCCGGGCGAAACACATCTATTCGATCTGGCGCAAGATGCAGCGCAAGGGCCTGGAGTTCAGCCAGATCTACGACGTGCGTGCGGTGCGCGTGCTGGTGCCGGAAATCCGCGACTGCTACACCGCGCTGGGTATCGTCCACACCTTGTGGCGCCACATTCCCAAGGAGTTCGACGACTACGTCGCCAACCCCAAGGAGAACGGCTACCGCTCGCTGCACACCGCGGTGATCGGCCCCGAGGGCAAGGTGCTGGAGGTGCAGATCCGCACCCATGGCATGCACGAAGAGGCCGAACTGGGCGTCTGTGCGCATTGGAAGTACAAGGGCACCGACGTCAAGTCCAGCTCCAACCACTATGAAGAGAAGATCTCCTGGTTGCGCCAGGTGCTGGAGTGGCACGAGGAACTGGGCGACATCGGCGGGCTGGCCGAACAGCTGCGGGTCGACATCGAGCCGGACCGGGTCTACGTGTTCACCCCTGACGGCCACGCCATCGACCTGCCCAAGGGCGCCACGCCGCTGGACTTTGCCTACCGGGTGCACACCGAGATCGGCCACAACTGCCGTGGCGCCAAGATCAACGGGCGCATCGTGCCGCTGAACTACAGCCTGCAGACCGGCGAGCAGGTGGAGATCATCACCAGCAAGCAGGGCAGCCCGAGCCGCGACTGGCTGAACTCCAACCTGGGCTACGTCACCACCTCGCGGGCGCGGGCCAAGATCGTCCACTGGTTCAAGTTGCAGGCGCGCGACCAGAACGTCGCTGCCGGCAAGACCCTCATCGAGCGCGAACTCAGCCGCCTGGGCCTGCCACAGGTGGATTTCGAGCGCCTGGCGGAAAAGGCCAACGTCAAGACCGCCGAGGACATGTTTGCCGCCCTGGGGGCTGGCGACCTGCGTCTGGCGCACATGGTCAACGCCGCCCAGCAACTGCTGGAGCCGGAGCGCATCGATCCGGTCGAGCTGGTGCCACGACCGGCGCGCGGAGCCCGATCGGGCAAGCGCAACGACATCCAGATCCAGGGCGTAGGCAACCTGCTCACGCAGATGGCCGGTTGCTGCCAGCCGCTGCCGGGCGATGCCATCGTCGGCTACATCACCCAGGGCCGCGGCGTGAGCATTCACCGCCAGGACTGCGCCTCGGTGCTGCAGTTGGCGGGCAAGGAGCCGGAGCGCATGATCCAGGTGAGCTGGGGGCCGATTCCGGTGCAGACCTACCCGGTCGACATCGTCATCCGCGCCTACGACCGCCCGGGCCTGCTGCGCGACGTTTCGCAGGTGCTGCTCAACGAGAAGATCAACGTGCTGGCGGTCAATACCCGCTCGAACAAGGAAGACAACACCGCGCTGATGTCGCTGACCATCGAGATTCCAGGCCTGGATGCGCTGGGGCGCTTGCTCGGACGGATCTCGCAGTTGCCGAACATCATCGAGACGCGGCGTAATCGTACGCCTTGAGACTGCGTCGCCTCCATCGCGGGCAGGCCCGCTCCTACGGGTGCAGCGTGATCCCTGTAGGAGCGGGCTTGCCCGCGATGAAGGCACCGCCGAAGGACCTGTAATGACCTACACCCTAGACGACCTGCTCCACCTCATGGCCCGCCTGCGCGATCCGCAGTACGGCTGCCCCTGGGATCTTGAGCAGGACTACACCAGCATCGTCAAGCACACCCTCGAGGAAGCCTACGAGGTGGCCGACGCCATCGAGCAGGGCGACTTCGCGCAGTTGCAGGGCGAGCTCGGCGACCTGCTGTTTCAGGTCGTCTACTACAGCCAGCTGGCGCGGGAGGAGGGGCGTTTCGAATTTGCCGGTGTGGTCGATTCGATCACCCGCAAGCTGATCCGCCGCCACCCGCATGTATTCCCCACCGGCGATCTCTACGCCGCACCCGACATCCCGCGCTTGAGCGAGGCGCAGGTCAAATCGCGCTGGGAGGAGATCAAGGCCGAAGAACGCGCCGAGAAGAGTACCCCCGAACAGCTCTCGCTGCTCGACGATGTACCCGGCGCCTTGCCGGCACTGTCGCGCGCGACCAAACTGCAGAAGCGCGCGGCCACCGTCGGCTTCGACTGGCCCGAGGCGTTACCGGTGCTGGACAAGGTGCGCGAGGAGCTCGACGAGGTATTGCAGGCCATGGCCGATGGCGATGAGCAGGCACTGGAGGACGAAGTCGGCGACCTGCTGTTCGCCGCCGTGAACCTGGCCCGTCACCTCAAGCAGGATCCAGAAAACGCACTGCGCCGCGCCAACCGTAAATTCGAACGACGTTTCCGCTTCATCGAGCAGGCATTGCGCGACACTGGCCGACCGATCGAAGATTGTAACCTTGACGAGTTGGATGCCCTCTGGGGTGAAGCCAAGCGTCAGGAAAAGAACCTGCCCAGCTGCGGCTGAGCCGATGCATAAGTGAGTGAACACCGATGAGCCTTTCCCTTCGCGATCAATTGCTCAAGGCCGGTCTGGTCAACCAGAAGCAGGTCTCCCAGGCCAACAAGGCCGAAAAGAAACAGAAACGCCTGGAACACAAGGGCCAGGTCGAGGTGGATGACAGCCAGCAGCGCCTGGCCAAGGAAGCCATGGCCGACAAGGCCAAAAAGGACCAGGAACTGAACCGCCAGGTGCAGGAGAAGGCCGAGCAGAAGGCCCGTGCCGCGCAGATCAAGCAATTGATCGAGGCGACCCGCCTGCCCAAGCTGACCACCGAGGATTACTACAACTTCGTCGATGACAAGAAGGTCAAGCGCATTGCCGTCAACGCGCTGATGCGCAGCAAGCTGAGCAACGGCTCGCTGGCGATCGTCGCCCATGGCGGCGGCTACGAAGTGATCCCACGCGAGGCGGCGGTGAAGATCCAGGAGCGCGATCCCAAGCGCATCCTGCTGCTCAACACCCATGTCGAGGAGGCCGATGAGGACGATCCCTACGCGGCCTACAAGATCCCTGACGATCTGATGTGGTAAATGACGAAAACCCCGCTCAGGCGGGGTTTTTCGTGGGGGAGATCTTATTGTGTGCCGCGTTGGCTCTCGAGGGTCTCGAGCTCCTGGCGGTACTGGTGGGCTTCATGTTCGTTGTGGAACATGCCGACCAGTTGGCCCTGCTGGTGTACGTCCCAGATCCGCACGCCAGCGGCCAGGCCTTCGTGGGACATTCTCGATTCGTCGCGTTCGGTTACTTGGACAGTCATCGGTAAACTCCACTTCTGTTGGTCTGCGACACTGTGTCGCACACCTTCTTTATAGAGTTTGTTAGCAGGCTAAGTAAATAAAACGACGATGAAACAATGTTCATGAAACGCGCTGCGCTTGCTCCTGCAAGCCAAAACAAAGCCCCGCACTAGGCGGGGCTCGGGCTACAGCAGGTTACAGCGCAGGTAAGGGATCAGTTGCCCTTCACCGTCCTGCCATCGACCGTACCATCCTGCAGCACGATCACGTATTCCTTGCCATCGGTCTCGACCTGGCGCAGTTGCACCAGCAGGTAGTCCCAGTCCTTGGCGAACCACAGCTCGGTGATGCGCTTGCTCTGGCTTGGGTCGCGCACGCGCTCGACCTTCACCGCATCGACCTGGCCGGTCTTGGTGGCAACCTTCTCGGTGCCCAGCACGCGGAAGTCGTAGGTGTCGATCTCGTCACCGTCGACCACCTGGTACGTCATGCTCTTCTTGCCCGCCGCCACGTCATGCTGCAGGGCCAGTTGATAGGACGACTTGTCCAGCACCCCGCGGTTGAGCGGCAGGCTGATCGCATCGCCACGGTCGCTGCCGGTGACTTTCTTGCTGTTCCAGTCGAAGTCCAGGTCGACCTTCTTCGCCTTGCCCAGGCCACCGCGCTCGAAGTGGTACTTCTGCGGCAGCAGGGTGTCGTTGTCCATGCGCACCGTGCTCTGTTCGGTCAGGCTGGCGATCATCATGGAGGCTTTGAAGTTGAGGTCCCAGGTTCCGTTGGCGTTCTTGACCAGGCTGCGTTCGGCGGTGCCGCTCATGGGCAGCTGTTTCCAGTCGGCGGTGTAGCTGGCCGAGAACGGCTTCAGATCAGCTGCCTGGAGGGGCAGGGCGAGCACGGCGAGAGCCAATAGCAGGGCGCGACGCATATATTCTCCTAGGGTCGAATCAAGTGACCGCTGGCCGCCAGCGGCTGGCCATCCAGTAATGCACCTTGTTCGCCCAGGCGCAAGCGTCCTTCGGCGAACCAGCGCACCGCCAGCGGGTAGATCTGGTGTTCCTGTTGGTGGACCCGTTGTGCCAGGCTCTGCGCATCGTCGCCTGGCGCGACCGCTACCACAGCCTGTACGACCAAGGGCCCGCCGTCGAGTTCCTCGGTGACGAAATGAACACTGCAGCCGTGCTCGGCGTCACCGGCATCCAGGGCCCGCTGGTGAGTGTGCAGCCCTTTGTACTTGGGCAACAGCGACGGGTGGATGTTGAGCAGGCGCCCCTGGTAGTGGCGCACGAAGTCGCCACTGAGGATGCGCATGAAGCCGGCCAGCACCACCAGGTCGGGGGCGAAGCCATCGATCAGCTGCACCAGCGCCGCGTCGAATGCTTCGCGCCCGTCGAAACCACCGTGCTCGAGCACGGCGGTGTCGATCCCGGCGGCTTTGGCCCGTTGCAGGCCAAAGGCTTCGGGGCGGTTGGATATCACCGCGCGGATCCGCGCCGGGCTATCGGTGGCGGCGGTGCTGTCGATCAGGGCTTGCAGGTTGCTGCCCGAGCCCGACAGCAGTACCACGACATTGCAGGTCTTGCTCGGCATCAGTGTGCCTTGAGGTTCTGCAGCTCGACCTGGGCAGCGCCTTCGGCGGCCACGTCGATGCGGCCGATCACCCAAGGCTGCTCGCCGGCCTGACGCAGGACGTTCAGGGCGTTGTCGACCTGGTCCTGGGCCACGCAGATGACCATGCCTACGCCGCAGTTCAGTACGCGGTGCATCTCGTGCTCGTCGACGTTGCCTTTTTGTTGCAGGAAGTCGAACACCGCCGGGCGCTGCCAGCTGGCCACGTCGACCACGGCCTGGGCGCCTTTTGGCAGGACGCGCGGGATGTTGTCCAGCAGGCCGCCACCGGTGATGTGGGCCATGGCCTTGACCGCGCCGGTCTTCTTGATCAGCTCCAGCAGCGGCTTGACGTAGATGCGGGTCGGCGCCATCAGCAGGTCGGTCAGCGGCTGGCCGTCGAGCTGGGTGTTCTCGATGTCGGTGCCGGACACTTCGAGGATCTTGCGGATCAGCGAGTAGCCGTTGGAGTGCGGGCCGGAGGAAGGCAGGGCGATCAGGGCGTCGCCGGTGACCACTTTCGAGCCGTCGATGATTTCCGACTTCTCCACCACGCCGACGCAGAAACCGGCTAGGTCGTAGTCTTCGCCTTCGTACATGCCAGGCATCTCGGCGGTTTCACCACCGACCAGCGAGCAACCGGCCAGTTCGCAACCGGCGCCGATGCCGGTGACCACGGTGGCGGCCACGTCGACATTCAGCTTGCCGGTGGCGTAGTAGTCGAGGAAGAACAGCGGCTCGGCGCCGCAGACCACCAGGTCGTTGACGCACATGGCGACCAGGTCCTGGCCGATGCTGTCGTGCTTGTTCAGGTTCAGCGCCAGGCGCAGCTTGGTGCCGACGCCATCGGTGCCGGAGACCAGCACCGGCTGCTTGTAGCCGGCCGGGATCTCGCAGAGGGCGCCGAAGCCGCCCAGGCCACCCATGACTTCAGGGCGTGCGGTGCGCTTGGCGACGCCCTTGATGCGTTCGACCAGTGCTTCGCCGGCGTCGATGTCTACACCGGCGTCTTTGTAGCTCAGGGAGGGTTGCTTGCTCATTGATCCAGGCCTTTAAGGGGGAGGGATTCAGGAAAACGACCAGCGCGGCCAAGGCCGGCTCGGGAGGCGGCGGCTGCCTGTACGTGACTGGTCTGCGAAGGCGCGCGATTTTATCAGGGTTGCCCGGCAGCGGCCATCCTCCATTGAGCGGCAAGTGGCGAGCGGTAAGCTATAAGAGAAGACTAGCTGCGGTGTCGCGCGCTTTTTCTTGCCGCTGACGGTGTGCAGCTTGTAGCTTCTGACCTGAAAGTCATCCGGACAGGAATCCTCCATGCGTTTTCTCAATTACCTGGCAGTGGTTTGCGTAGGGCTGATCGGTGCAACGGCACAGGCCGAGACCGTATCGGGCCTTTACCAGGTCCGCGAATCTGTCGATGGGCAGGGCAGCGAGGCGCGGACCCAGGCCACCGCCAAGGCACTCGACACCCTGGTGCTGCGTCTGACCGGCGATGCCAAGGCGACGCAGAACCCGGCGGTGGTCGCCCTGCGCAAGGATCCGCAACAGATCATCAACCAGGTGGGCAGCGACGCCGGCCCACCTGAGACGGTGGTGGTGGAGTTCGACCCCGGCAGCACCGAGCGCGCCCTGCGCCAGGGCGGCCTGGCCCTGTGGGGCAGCAACCGGCCATCGATTCTTGGCTGGTGGCTGTACGACAGTGTCGAGGGCAGCAGCCTGGTCGGCGATGGTCAGACCAGTGCCGAGCCGCTGCGTCGTGCCGCCCAGCACCGTGGTCTGCCGCTGCGCCTGCCGCTGGCCGACCTGCAGGAACAACTGGTGGCCAATGCCAAGCAGCTCGAAGGCAACGACCCGGCGCCGCTGCGTGAGGCGTCCGAGCGTTATGGCGCCGATGCCCTGCTGGCTGTGCACGCCCACGAGGCCGACGGCAAGTGGCAGGGCAAATGGCAACTGTGGCTGGGCGAACAGCGCGAGCAGGGCACGGCGCAGGGCGCCGACCAGGCTGCGCTGGCCGATGCGGTGATGCTGGCGATCAGCGCACGCCTGGCGCCCCGTTACGTCACCCGTCCGGGGGCGAGCAGCGACCTGCAGGTCCAGGTGCAGGGCATGAACCTGCAGCGCTACGCCGAACTGCTGCGCGTGCTTGAGCCCTATGGCCCGCGGCTGCAGTTGGCCGACGGCGACACGCTTACCTATGCGGTCACCGGCAATCGCGAGCAACTGCGTGCGCAACTGGGGCTGGCACATTTGCAGGAGGTGCCCGTCGAACAGGCGCCTGCCGCCGCTCCTGTGGTCGACGCCGCGCCTGGCCAGGCGGTCGCCCCGCAGGCGGCTGCGCCCAAGCCATTCGATGGCCTGCGTTTTCGCTGGTAAGGAGCCGCGAACATGACTGATGTACGCCGTTGGGTGTGGCTTGGCGTCGCCTTGCTGATCGCCGTTCTGCTCTACCTGCTGCATAACATTCTCTCGCCGTTCCTGGTTGGCATCCTGCTGGCCTACCTGGCCGACCCTATGGTCGATCGCCTGGAGCGCCTGGGCCTGTCGCGCACCTGGGGCGTGGTGGTGGTGTTCAGCCTGTTCACCCTGGTGTTCCTCGCCTTGCTGCTAGTGTTGGTGCCGATGCTGGCCAAGCAGTTGCTGCGCCTGTACGAACTGGCGCCGCAGATGCTCGACTGGCTGCAGCATGTGGCCCTGCCCTGGGTGCAGAGCCGCCTGGGCCTGGCCGATGGCTTCTGGAAGTTCGACAAGATCAAGGCTGCCATCGGCGCGCACATGGGCCAGACCACCGACATCGTCGGCATCGTCCTGTCCCAGGCCACGGCCTCGAGCCTGGCGCTGATCGCCTGGCTGGCCAACCTGGTGCTGATCCCTGTGGTGGGCTTCTACCTGCTGCGTGACTGGGACCTGATGATGGCCAAGCTGCGCAGCCTGCTGCCACGTCAGCGTGAAGATCAGGTGGTAGGGCTGGCGGGTGAATGCCATGAGGTACTGGGGGCGTTCGTGCGCGGCCAGTTGCTGGTGATGCTGGCGCTGGGCGTGATCTACGCGGTCGGGCTGTCGCTGGTCGGTCTCGAGCTGGGGCTGTTGATCGGTTTGCTGGCGGGGCTGGCGGCCATCGTGCCGTATATGGGCTTCATTGTCGGCATCGGTGCAGCGTTGATCGCCGGGTTGTTTCAGTTCGGCGGCGACCTGTACCCGATGCTGGGCATTGTCGCGGTGTTCATGATCGGCCAGGCCCTCGAGGGCATGGTGCTGACGCCGCTGCTGGTGGGCGATCGCATCGGCCTGCACCCGGTGGCGGTGATCTTCGCCATTCTCGCCGGTGGCGAGCTGTTCGGCTTCACCGGCGTCTTGCTGGCGCTGCCGGTGGCGGCGGTGATCATGGTGCTGCTGCGCCATGTGCACGACCTGTATAAAGAGTCGGACATGTACGCCGGGGATATCGATCCCGAGCTTTGAACCTCCCAATCGCCCGGCCACGTGCCGGGCGAGTCCCTGGGACAACCCGCCACCTTGACGTTCCCGCCGCCAATTTGTTTGTGCTGGCGTTTCGGTTACAATCCGCAACCGTTTCAGCCGACCCCGGTCAATCAGACCAATGGCTGAAGCCTGTAAGGGTTCTCTGGCTGCTGAACAATGATCACAAAAAGCCTGCGCTGAAGAACAAGAAACACCTGGGCCAGCCACAGGCCCTCCCTCCGTTCTACTGACTGGAAGTGATCAATGTTCAAAAAAGCTGGCAAGACCTTGCTGGGTCTGGCTGTCGCGGCGAGCTTCATGCAAGCGCACGCCGACGAAGCCAAGAAAGTCGATGTGCTCCTGATTGGCGGCGGCATCATGAGTTCGACCCTGGGCGTATGGCTCAGCGAACTGGAGCCGAGCTGGTCGATGGAAATGGTCGAGCGCCTGGATGGCGTCGCCGAGGAAAGCTCCAACGGCTGGAACAACGCCGGTACCGGCCACTCCGCGCTGGCTGAGCTGAACTACACCCCGATGGACAAGGACGGCAAGGTCAACATCTCCAAGGCGATCGAGATCAACGAAGCCTTCCAGGTGTCGCGCCAGTTCTGGTCCTGGCAGGTTCGCCAGGGCGTGCTGAAGAACCCGAAATCGTTCATCAACACCACCCCGCACATGAGCTTCGTCTGGGGCGACGACAACATCGCCTTCCTGAAGAAGCGTTACGAAGCACTGCAGGCGAGCCCGCTGTTCCGCCCGATGCAGTTCTCCGAAGACCACGCGCAGATCGCCAAGTGGGTCCCGCTGATGATGGAAGGGCGTGACCCGAACCAGAAGCTGGCCGTGACCTGGACGCCGATCGGCACCGACGTCAACTTCGGCGAGATCACCCGCCAGTTCGTCGGCCACCTGCAGACCCGCGACAACTTCAAGCTGAAGCTGTCCAGCGAAGTGCAGGACATCACCCGTAACAAGGACGGCTCCTGGCACGTCGAGTACAAGAACCTGAAGGATGGCAGCACCTCTGCCACCGACGCCAAGTTCCTGTTCATCGGTGCCGGCGGCGGCGCCTTGAAGCTGCTGCAGAAGTCGGGCATTCCTGAAGCCAAGGAATACGCAGGCTTCCCGGTTGGCGGCTCGTTCCTGGTGACCGAGAACCCGACCGTTGCCATGCAGCACATGGCCAAGGCCTACGGCATCGCCTCGACCGGCGCGCCACCCATGTCGGTTCCGCACCTGGACACCCGCGTGCTGGACGGCAAGCGCGTGATCCTGTTCGGGCCATTCGCCACCTTCTCGACCAAGTTCCTGAAGAACGGTTCGTACCTGGACCTGCTGAGCAGCACCACCCTGCACAACGTCTGGCCGATGACCAAAGTGGGTATCGAGCAGTACCCGCTGGTCGAGTACCTCGCCGGCCAGGTGATGCTGTCGGATGACGACCGCTTCGAAGCCCTGCGCACTTACTTCCCGAACGCCAAGAAAGAAGACTGGCGCCTGTGGCAGGCCGGTCAGCGCGTGCAGATCATCAAGCGTGACGAAGAGAAGGGCGGTGTGCTGAAGCTGGGCACCGAGGTCGTGGCGTCCGAAGACCGCACCATCGCCGGTCTGCTGGGTGCTTCGCCAGGCGCCTCGACTGCTGCGCCGATCATGCTCAACGTGCTGGAAACCGTGTTCAAGGAGAAGGTCGCCACGCCTGAATGGCAGGCCCGCATCCGTGAAATCGTGCCGAGCTACGGTACTAAGCTGAACGATTCCGCTGCTGCTGTGCAGAAAGAGTGGAACTACACCGCTGAAGTGCTGCAACTGGAGAAGCCGCCGGTCATTGACCAGAGCGTCGGGACCAGCACCGGTGTCGAGTCGACCGCACCTGCCGAGAGCAAGGCTGCCAACGACATGGCGCTGTAAGCTGCCCTGGGGATGGCCTGTCGTCTGACAGGCCGTTGCCTGAAAAGCCACGAGGATCGCCGCAGGCGGGCTCGTGGCTTTTTTGTGCCCAAGCCACAGCCCTTGTAGGAGCAACTGTCTTGCTCAAAATCTAAAGGCCAGCCCAATCCCTGTGGGAGCGGGCTTGTCCCGCGAACACGGGCGTAGCCCGTGCCAGGCAGC
>NZ_JBNFMU010000069.1:0-16628 GCF_049942315.1 Pseudomonas wayambapalatensis | reverse complement strand
GGAGCGGGCTTGCCCGCGAAGAGGCCGGTACAGGCAATAAAACCAAAAGGATTCAATCATGACGGGTACCAGCCACACCGAAGTAGTCCAGCGCCAGTTCGGCGAGCAGGCCAGCGCCTACCTCAGCAGCACCGTGCATGCCCAGGGCAGCGAGTTCGCCCTGCTGCAGGCCGAGCTGCAAGGGCAGGGCGCTGCTCGCGTGCTGGACCTGGGCTGTGGCGCCGGTCATGTCAGTTTTCACGTGGCCCCACTGGTGGCCGAAGTGGTGGCATACGATCTTTCCCAGTCGATGCTTGACGTGGTTGCCAAGGCCGCCAGCGAGCGTGGGCTGGGCAATATCGTCACCGAGCGCGGCGCCGCCGAGCGTCTGCCGTTCGCCGACGCATCGTTCGACTTCGTCTTCAGCCGCTATTCGGCACATCACTGGAGCGACCTGGGCCTGGCCCTGCGTGAAGTGCGTCGGGTGCTCAAGCCCGGTGGCGTGGCGGCATTCGTCGATGTCATGTCGCCGGGCAGCCCGTTGCTCGACACCTACCTGCAAAGCGTCGAGGTGCTGCGCGACACCAGCCACGTGCGTGATTATTCTGCCGCCCAGTGGCAGCGCCAGGTCAGTGAGGCAGGGCTGTTCACGCGCAGCCATAGCCGTCAGCGCCTGCGTCTGGAGTTCGCATCCTGGGTGGAGCGCATGCGAACCCCAGAACCGATGCGTGTGGCCATTCGCCAGTTGCAGCAGGCGATGGGCGAGGAAGTGCGGCAGTATTACCAGATCGAAGCCGATGGCTCCTTCAGCACCGATGTCCTGGTGCTGTGGGCCGAGCGATAGAGTTTTCGGCGTGGCTGAACGGGCCGCGCTGTTTGAATGAATAGAGGAAAGCATGAGCGAGCAGATTCTGATTCTCCCAGGTGATGGCATCGGTCCGGAAATCATGGCCGAGGCGGTCAAGGTGCTGGAACTGGCCAACGAGAAGTTCGGCCTGGGCTTCGCCCTGGAGCACGACGTGATCGGTGGTGCGGCCATCGACAAGCACGGCGTACCGCTGGCTGACGAAACCCTGGAACGCGCGCGCAAGGCCGATGCCGTGCTGCTCGGCGCCGTCGGCGGGCCTAAGTGGGACAAGATCGAGCGTGATATCCGTCCTGAGCGCGGTCTGCTGAAGATTCGTTCGCAACTGGGCCTGTTTGCCAACCTGCGTCCGGCGATCCTCTATCCGCAACTGGCTGGCGCTTCGTCGCTCAAGCCCGAGATCGTCTCCGGGCTGGACATCCTCATCGTCCGCGAACTGACCGGTGGCATCTACTTCGGTGCTCCGCGCGGCCAGCGCGAACTCGAAGGCGGCGAGCGCCAGGCCTATGACACCCTGCCCTACAGCGAGAGTGAAGTGCGCCGCATCGCCCGTGTGGGCTTCGACATGGCTCGCGTGCGCGGCAAGAAACTGTGCTCGGTGGACAAGGCCAACGTCCTGGCTTCCAGCCAGCTGTGGCGTGAAGTGGTCGAAGACGTGGCCAAGGACTACCCGGACGTCGAACTGAGCCACATGTATGTCGACAACGCCGCGATGCAGCTGGTGCGAGCACCCAAGCAGTTCGACGTGGTGGTGACCGACAACATGTTCGGTGACATTCTGTCGGATGAGGCTTCCATGCTGACCGGTTCCATCGGCATGCTGCCTTCTGCTTCGCTGGATGCCGACAACAAGGGCATGTACGAGCCATGCCACGGCTCGGCGCCTGACATCGCAGGCCAGGGCATCGCCAACCCGCTGGCGACCATCCTCTCGGTGTCGATGATGCTGCGTTACAGCTTCAACCAGCAGGCCGCTGCCGAGGCGATCGAGCAGGCTGTGAGCCGGGTGCTGGATCAGGGGCTGCGTACCGGCGACATCTGGTCGGCCGGTTGCACCAAGGTCGGTACGCAGGAAATGGGCGACGCAGTAGTCGCAGCGCTGCGGAATCTGTAATCTCTCTGGCCCGCCATCGTTTCCCTTCGATGGCGGCCCACTTTTTAGCAAAGGTGTAGTTGCGATGAAACGTGTAGGTCTGATCGGTTGGCGCGGTATGGTCGGTTCCGTGCTCATGCAGCGGATGCTGGAGGAGCAGGACTTCGACCTTATCGAGCCGGTGTTCTTCACCACCTCCAACGTGGGTGGCCAAGGCCCGAACGTGGGCAAGGATATTGCTCCGCTCAAGGACGCTTATTCGATCGAAGAGCTCAAGACCCTCGACGTGATCCTGACTTGCCAGGGCGGCGACTACACCAACGAGGTCTTCCCCAAGCTGCGCGAAGCCGGCTGGCAGGGTTACTGGATCGACGCCGCTTCGTCCCTGCGCATGCAGGATGATGCGGTCATCATCCTCGACCCGGTCAACCGCAGGGTCATCGACCAGCAGCTGGACGCTGGCACCAAGAACTATATCGGCGGCAACTGCACCGTCAGCCTGATGCTGATGGGCCTGGGCGGGCTGTTCGAAGCCGGCCTGGTCGAGTGGATGAGCGCCATGACTTACCAGGCGGCCTCCGGTGCTGGTGCGCAGAACATGCGCGAGCTGATCAAGCAGATGGGGGCGACCCATGCCGCGGTGGCCGACGATCTGGCCAACCCGGCCAGCGCGATCCTCGACATCGATCGCAAGGTTGCCGAAGCCATGCGCAGCGAAGCCTACCCGACCGAGAACTTCGGCGTGCCGCTGGCCGGCAGCCTGATCCCGTGGATCGACAAGGAACTGCCAAACGGGCAGAGCCGTGAGGAGTGGAAGGCGCAGGCCGAGACCAACAAGATCCTCGGCCGCTTCAAGAGCCCGATTCCGGTCGATGGCATCTGCGTACGTATCGGCGCCATGCGCTGCCACAGCCAGGCCCTGACCATCAAGCTCAACAAGGACGTGCCGATCGCCGATATCGAAGGCATGATCAGCCAGCACAACCCCTGGGTGAAGCTGGTGCCGAACCAGCGCGAGATCAGCATGCAGGAACTGAGTCCGACCAACGTGACCGGTACCCTGAACATTCCGGTCGGTCGTCTGCGCAAGCTGAACATGGGTTCCCAGTACCTGGGGGCTTTCACTGTCGGCGACCAACTGCTGTGGGGCGCTGCCGAGCCACTGCGTCGCATGTTGCGGATTCTGCTGGAGCGTTGATCGCCTCAAGCTGAGCGAAAACCCGTGCTGGAGACAGCGCGGGTTTTTTGTTTGTGCGGCAATCAAGTAAAGTGCCGCTCCCGCCGTACCCGCAGAAGGAGCCAAACCATGAGCCAACCCCTAGATATCGCCGTTGTCGGCGCCACCGGCAGCGTCGGTGAGACCCTCGTGCAGATTCTCGAGGAGCTGGAGTTCCCGGTCGCGACCCTGCACCTGCTGGCCAGCATGGAGTCGGCGGGCAGCAGTGTGATGTTCGCCGGCAAGAAGGTGCGAGTGCGTGAGGTGGACAGCTTCGACTTCGCCCAGGTCAAGCTGGCGTTCTTCGCAGCAGGTGCTGCCGTCAGCCGCAGTTTTGCGCAGAAGGCACGCGAGGCCGGCTGCTCGGTGATCGATCTGTCGGGCGGGCTGGATGACGCGCTGGCGCTGGTGCCGGAGGCCAATGGCGAGGTCGTGGACAGCCTTGCATTGCCAGCCTTGCTGGCCAGCCCAAGCAGCGCCGCTGTTGCTCTGGCTGTCGCGTTGGCACCGCTCAAGGGGTTGCTGGATATCGAGCGGGTCCAGGTGATGGCCTGCCTGGCCATCTCGTCCCAGGGGCGCGAGGCGGTGAACGAGCTGGCGCGGCAGACGGCCGAGCTGCTCAACGCCCGCCCGTTGGAGCCGCGTTTCTTCGATCGCCAGGTGGCGTTCAACCTGCTGGCGCAGGTGGGTGCCACCGATGAGCAGGGGCATGCAACGCTGGAGCGTCGCCTGGTCAGCGAACTGCGCGTGCTGCTGGGGCTGCCTGAACTGAAGATTTCCGTGAGTTGCGTTCAAGTCCCGGTGTTTTTCGGCGATAGCTTCAGTGTGGCGGTGCAGAGCCGTCAGCCGGTCGATCTGCAGTCGGTCAACCAGGCGCTGGATGCCGCTGTCAGCGTCGAGCGTGTGGAAAATGACGATTATCCGACCCCTGTCGGTGACGCAGTGGGCCAAGACGTGGTCTATGTTGGTCGTGTACGCCATGGCGTCGATGAGGATCAGCAACTCAACTTGTGGCTGACCACCGACAACGTGCGCAAGGGTGCGGCGCTCAACGCCGTACAATTGGCGCAATTGTTGATAAAAAAAATGGCGTAAAAGATACTGGCCAGCAATTTTGTCCTACACCACTGGCAGGTTTTTAGGACGATTCATACAAGGGAAGAGGTCATGCTTCGAATTCGCAAACTGGTTCTGGCCATCGCGGCCGCCTCGGCGCTGTCGTCCGGCATGGCCAATGCCCTTGGCCTGGGGGAGTTGACCCTCAAGTCGGCGCAGAACCAGCCGCTGGATGCCGAGATCGAGTTGCTCGATGTGCGCGACCTCACCGCCGCCGAAGTGGCGCCGAGCCTGGCCCCTCCCGAGGAGTTCGCCAAGGCTGGGGTGACGCTGCCCGCCTATCTGGAAGACCTGACGTTCACGCCGGTGATCAACCCCAACGGTCGCAGCGTGTTGCGCGTGACATCCAGCAAGCCGCTGCCGGAGCCGGTGGTCAAGTTCCTGGTTCAGGTGATGTGGCCCCAAGGGCGGCTGTTGCGTGACTACAACGTGGCGCTCGACAAGCCGCAACAGGCCAACGCCAAGCCTGCCCAGGGGACCATCAGCCCGGCGGTGAGCGCCGCCAGCTACACCACGCGCCAGCGCGACACGCTCTGGCAGATCGCTGCGCGCAACACCCACGGCGGTTCGATCCAGCAGACCATGCTGGCGATCCAGGCCCTGAATCCCGATGCCTTCATCGGCAACAACATCAACCAGCTCAAGACCGGTCAGGTGCTGCGTCTTCCTGACCAGCAGCAGATCCGCAGCATCGCCCAGGGCGAGGCGATCCGCGAGGTTTCCGAGCAGTACGCGGCCTGGCGCGAAGGTCGGCGCCTGGGGCCGCGTGCGCGGCAGTTGGACGCTACCCGTCGAGGGGCCGCCGAAGCCGCGCCTGCACGTATCGCCCAGGGCGATAACCTGCGGCTGGTTGCGCCCGGCACCCAGGCGGGTGCCGGTAGTGCCAAGGCCCTCAGCGACAAGCTGGCCGTGGCCCAGGAAAGCCTGGATACCAGCCGCCGCGACAACGAAGAACTCAAGAGCCGGATGACCGACCTGCAGAGCCAGCTGGACAAGCTGCAGCGTCTGATCGAACTGAAGAACGACCAATTGGCGCGTCTCGAGGCGCAAGGTGCCGCCGAGCCGGCAGCACCTGTAGCCGCGACGCCGCCGGTCGAGCCGGTGGTCAACGCCCAGCTGGCGCCTGGCGAACCTGCGGTCACGCCACCGCCCGCAGCGACGGATACTGCGCCGCAAGCAGCGGCGGCGCCAGAGCAGCAACCGAGCGTACTCGACGAACTGCTGGGCAATCCGCTGCTGCTGGCGCTGTTGGCGGGCTCGGCCTTCCTCGTGTTGCTGCTCCTGTTGCTGCTTCTGGCGCGCAAGCGCAAGGCCCAGCAGGAAGCAGAGAAGCACCTGCGCATGGCGCGGGCCCTGGCCGAGGAAGGTGAGCGCGGTCCGGATCTGGACCTGCCGCCCAGCAGTTTCGATGGGCTGGATGTCTCGGCGCCGAGCGTGACCTTGGCGCCTGCCGTGGTGGCGGCCTCTGCTGCAGCCGCGGCTGCGGCGGAAAAACCAGTCGTTGCCAGCGCTCCGGCTGATGCCGATCCGCACGCGGCGCTGTTGGCCGAGGTCGACGAGAGTGTCGCCAAGGGGCGCTTGAACCACGCCGCGACTCTGCTGGAGCCGGTGGTGGCTGCTGAGCCGCAGCGCAGCGACCTGCGCCTGAAACTGATGGAAGTCTACGCCCGCCAAGGTGATCAGGACGCGTTCGCCGGCCAGGAGCGTCAGTTGCCCGGTACACCTGAGAACCAGGGCGAAGTCGAGGGGCTCAAGCAGCGTTATCCGGCCATGCTCGGTGTTGCAGCGGTGGCAGGGCTCGGCGCGGCTGCGCTGGCGGCGGAGATGGACGAGCAGTATGTGCAGGAGCTGCTTCAGGAGCACGAGGCTGCACCTGCCGCAGAGCCCGAGCCGGTTGTCGACGAAGCGGTAGCGGTGGCGCCCGAGCCTGAGCCTGAGCTGGACAGCGTGCCGGACCTCGACGACGTGACCGCCACCGCCACGGACGATCTGGACAGCGCGTTCGACCTGAGTCTGGACGATGACCTGACGCTCGACGACCCGCTCGATGCCCCGGTGCTGGATGCACCTGAGGCGACGCAAGCGCTCGAGGTAGTGGCTGAGCCGGCGATTCAGCCCGAGCCGGTCGCCGAGAGTGATGCCGACGACGATTTCGAAGCGTTGCTGGCGCAGGCTCAGGCGCAATCCGAGCCACAAAGCCTGGATGATCTGGCGGACTTCGATCTGGATGTCGGTGAGCCTGCGGTAGCCGCGTCGCCTGCTGCCGAGCCGGAGGCGCCCGTGGATGTCGCCGCCGAGCTGGCGGCCTTCGACGAGATTCCGGAGTTCGACCCGATTTCCGAGCTCGAACTGCCGGACGACTTCGACCTGTCGTTGTCGCTGGATGACGAATCGCCGGCCGACAAGCACTTCGCCTCGGAGCTCAGTGACGTCAACGCCGAGCTCGACAAGTTGTCGCAGAGCCTGGCATCGCCGTCGCTGGAGCCGCACTTCACCGCCGAGGATGCGGCGCTCGAGCCCGGAGCCCTGGATGACCTGGACTTCGACTTCTTCTCCGGCGCCGACGAAGTGGCCACCAAGCTCGACCTGGCTCGCGCCTACATCGACATGGGCGATCACCAGGGTGCCCGGGATATCCTCGACGAGGTGGTCAAGGATGGCGACGACGGTCAGCGCCAGGAGGCGCAGGACATGCTGTCGCGTCTGGTCTGACGCGTAGCTGGCCCCGAACGGACAACGGCAGCCCTGAGGGCTGCCGTTGTCGTTATAATGGCCGCCTTTTCGTTTCATCCACAGGTTTGGCTTTCTTGGACATCAACGACATCGACGCGGCCGAATCGGCGGCTGAAGGGTACTCGCGCATCGCCCTGGGCGTGGAATACAAAGGTTCGCGCTACCGCGGCTGGCAACGCCAGGCCAGCGGCGTGCCCAGTGTCCAGCAGGCGCTGGAGCAGGCATTGTCGAAGGTCGCCGACTCGCCGATCAGTGTCATGTGCGCCGGGCGCACCGACGCCGGCGTTCACGGCTGCGGCCAGGTGGTGCACTTCGATACCCGTGCAGTGCGTGACGAGCGTGCCTGGACCCTGGGCACCAACTTCAACCTGCCCCATGACATCAGCGTGGTCTGGGCGCGGACGATGCCTGCGCACTTCCATGCGCGGTTCAAGGCCACCGCCCGGCGTTACCGCTACGTCATCTACAACGATCCGATCCGTCCGGCGCACCTGGCCGAAGAGGTGACCTGGAATCACCGCCCGCTGGATGTCGCGGCGATGGCCGAGGCCGCCGAATACTTGCTCGGCACCCATGACTTCAGCGCGTTCAGGGCCAGCCAGTGCCAGGCCAAGTCGCCGATCAAGCATATCCACCACCTGCGTGTTACCCGCCATGGTCGGATGATCGTGCTCGATGTACGTGCCACGGCCTTCCTGCATCACATGGTGCGCAATATCGCTGGTGTGCTCATGACCATCGGTGCCGGCGAGCGCTCTGTGGAGTGGGCCCGTGAGGTGCTCGAGGGGCGCAACCGTCGGGAGGGGGGCGTGACGGCGCACCCTTACGGCCTGTACCTGGTGCAGGTGGAGTATCCGGAAGAGTTCGCCCTGCCGCAGCGTTACATCGGCCCACACTTTCTTACAGGCTACGAGGCGTTGGCAGACTGACGGGCGAAACGTCATTTGCTAACATCCGGCCCTTCACCGATCACTCAAGGTTCGTCGTCCATGAGCAACGTCCGCACCAAGATCTGCGGGATTACCCGCATCGAAGATGCGCTGGCCGCCGTCGAGGCCGGTGCCGATGCCATTGGCTTCGTCTTCTATGCCAAGAGCCCGCGCGCGGTGGATGTGCGCCAGGCGCGGGCGATCATCGAGCAGTTGCCGCCCTTCGTGACCACGGTGGGGCTGTTCGTCAACGCGTCACGCTGTGAGCTGAACGAGATCCTCGAGGTGGTTCCACTGGACCTGCTACAGTTCCACGGCGACGAAACCCCCGCTGATTGCGGAGGCTATCATCGCCCGTGGATCAAGGCCCTGCGAGTGCGCCCCGGGGATGATATCGAGGCTGCCTGCCAGCAGTACTCCGGCGCCCGTGGCATTCTCCTGGACACCTACGTGGCCGGCGTACCGGGGGGGACTGGCGAGGCCTTCGATTGGTCGCTGGTGCCGGAGCGTCTGAGCAAGCCGATCATCCTCGCGGGTGGGTTGTCGGCGGACAACGTCGGCCAGGCCATTGCCCAGGTTCGCCCCTATGCGGTGGACGTCAGTGGCGGCGTCGAGCAGGCCAAGGGCATCAAGGATGCCAGCAAGATCGAAGCCTTCATGCGCGCGGTCCGCGCGGCGTGACGGTGGATGTGACGGTTGGCGGCGTGCCATCGTCCATAGCTATCGCAGCCCGGTGCTGCCCGGCTGGCCCCGTGGGGCTGGTCATCAGAACACGCGACGCCAGGGGCGTCGGCGTACAGGTTGAAGGTGGAGTGGTGCGCGGGTGGTCCCCGTGACCGGTCCATCGTCGTTTCGAACACGAATTTGAGCTCAAGGGTCGGGGCAGGGCAGGCGACAGCAAGCCCGCCAGCGGCCAAAACGGGAGAATAGAGCATGAGCAACTGGTTGGTAGACAAACTGATCCCTTCGATCATGCGTTCCGAGGTGAAGAAGAGCTCGGTGCCGGAAGGCCTGTGGCACAAGTGCCCGGCTTGCGAAGCCGTGCTGTATCGTCCGGAGCTGGAAAAAACACTCGACGTCTGCCCCAAGTGCAACCATCACATGCGTATCGGCGCCCGTGAGCGTATCGACATCTTCCTCGATGCCGAAGGCCGCGCCGAGCTGGGTGCCGACCTGGAACCGGTCGATCGCCTGAAGTTCCGTGATGGCAAGAAGTACAAGGATCGCCTGACCGCTGCCCAGAAGCAGACTGGCGAGAAGGACGCGCTGGTCTCGGTCAGCGGTACCCTCATGGGCATGCCGATCGTGGTCAGCGCCTTCGAGTTCTCCTTCATGGGGGGGTCGATGGGTGCCATCGTCGGCGAGCGCTTTGTGCGCGCAGCCAACTACGCCCTGGAAAACCGTTGCCCGATGATCTGTTTCTCCGCCTCCGGCGGTGCGCGCATGCAGGAAGCGCTGATCTCGCTGATGCAGATGGCCAAGACCTCGGCGGTGCTGGCGCGCCTGCGTGAAGAGGGCATCCCGTTCATCTCGGTGCTGACCGACCCGGTCTATGGTGGTGTATCCGCCAGCCTCGCGATGCTGGGCGATGTCATCGTTGGCGAACCGAAGGCGTTGATCGGCTTTGCCGGCCCGCGTGTGATCGAGCAGACCGTGCGCGAAAAACTGCCAGAGGGCTTCCAGCGCAGCGAGTTCCTGCTGGAGCACGGCGCCATCGACCTGATCATCTCCCGTCATGAGCTGCGTCCACGCCTGGCCCGCCTGTTGGCCCAGATGACCGGCCAACCGACCCCCGAGCAGGCGAAAGAAGCGGCCGTCGTCGCGTGATGAGCCAGCGTACTCTGGGCGAGTGGCTCGCATACCTCGAGCAGTTGCACCCTTCGGCCATCGACATGGGCCTGGAGCGTTCGCAGCAGGTGCTGGCGCGCCTCGCGCTCGGTCGGCTGGCGCCGCGGGTGGTGACGGTTACCGGCACCAACGGCAAGGGCTCGACCTGCGCGTTCGTCGCCTCGCTGCTGCGTGCCCAGGGGCTGAAGGTCGGCGTGTACAGCTCGCCGCACCTGTTGCGTTACAACGAAAGGGTGCTGATCGATGGCGTCGAAGCCAGCGATGAGCGACTGTGCGAAGCCTTCGCCGCCGTCGAGGCGGTGCGGGGCGAGATTTCCCTTACCTACTTCGAGATGGGTACGTTGGCGGCGTTCTGGCTGTTCCAGCAGTCGCAACTCGATGCCGTGGTGCTCGAAGTGGGCCTTGGTGGCCGTCTGGACACCGTGAACGTGGTGGATGCCGACCTGGCGCTGGTGACCAGCATCGGTGTCGACCATGTCGATTACCTGGGTGACACCCGCGAACTGGTGGCCTTCGAGAAGGCTGGCATCTTCCGTGCGGGCAAGCCGGCGCTGTGCGGCGACCTGGACCCACCGCAGCCGCTGCTGGACAAGGCCGCCGAACTGGCTGCGCCGCTGTTCCTGCGTGGGCGTGAGTTCGACCTTGGCAGCGCTGAAGGCCGCTGGAGCTGGCGTGGTACTGCGACCGATGGTCAGTCGGTGGAGCTGCATGACCTGCCGCTGCTCGACCTGCCCATGGAAAACGCTGCCCTGGCACTGCAGGCCTATCTGCTGATGGGTTTGCCGTGGCAGGCAGCGCAAGTTCGCCAGGCATTGCTCGATACCCGCATTACCGGTCGCCTGGACCGTCGCCAGTTGACCTGGCAGGGCAAGGCGGTGGAGCTGCTGCTGGATGTCGGGCACAACCCGCATGCCGCCGAGTACCTGGCTCGCCGCCTGGCTGCACGCCCGCTGAAGGGGCGTCGCCTGGCGGTTTTCGGCCTGCTCGCAGACAAGGACCTGGAAGGCGTGATCGCGCCATTGCAGGGCCTGGTCGACGACTGGGCGGTAACCCCTCTGGACACCCCGCGCAGCCGCACCGCTGCCGAACTGGCCACCGCCTTGACGAACGAAGGTGCTACGGTGAAGTCTTATGCCAGTGTCGCCGCAGCCCTCGAAGGGCAGTGTGCACAGGCAACGGCGGATGACCAGATCCTGCTGTTCGGTTCGTTTTTCTGCGTCGGCCAAGCCTTGGAATGGCTCGAGCGGCAGGCCCCGGAGGATGGAGTAGATGGCAGTGCTGGATAAAGGGATGAAGCAGCGCATGGTCGGTGCGCTGGTGCTGGTGGCGCTGGCGGTGATCTTCCTGCCGATGCTGTTCACCCGCGAGGACGAGATGCGCCAGGTGCGTGTCGAGGCGCCCCAGGCGCCGGCCATGCCAAGCCTGCCTGAGGTCAAGGTGGAGCCTGTGCAGGTGCCGGAGCCCCAGGCGCTGCCCGATCCCTCGGAGCAAGCGCCGGTGGTGGTCGATGAGTCCACTGCGCCGGTCAGCGCGCCAAGCCAGCCGATCACTCCGTCGCCTTCGCAGGTCGCCCAGGTGCCGGTGGTCAAGCCGCCAGCGCCTGCCGCTAAAGTTGAAACGCGCCCGGTGCAGCCTGCCACTCCGGCACCTGCTGCCACCGCCAGTGCAAGCAAGCCGGCGGCAGCGTCGAAGATCGACGCCAACGGTCTGCCGGTAAGTTGGTCGGTCCAACTGGCCAGCCTGTCCAACCGCGCTGGGGCCGATAACCTGCAGAAGACCCTGCGCAGTCAGGGCTACAACGCCTACATCCGTTCGGCTGACGGGATGAATCGGGTGTTCGTCGGTCCGCTGATCGACCGCGCTGAAGCCGAGCGTGTGCGTGATGTGATCAACCGCCAGCAGAATCTCAAGGGTATCGTGGTTCGTTTCCAGCCGGAACGAGGCTGAATCCGGACGGCCCTGCCCGATCTGCGCATTGATGCAGGTCGGGCAGGGCCGTTTTTCGTTCGGATTCCATCCTTCGCGAATGCGGCAAAGTTGTCCTGGAAGTCAGGCTGCAGGCCTTCAGCGACGTGACATTCCGCTTACCCCAAGCCCTTCGCTCTGTTAAAATGCGCCGCCTCAAACGTCTGCAGGCAGCACCGTGGCATTTACCTGGGTTGATTGGGCGATCATTGCGGTCGTCGCCGTTTCCTCACTGATCAGTCTCAAGCGCGGCTTCGTCAAGGAAGCCTTGTCCTTGCTCATCTGGATCATTGCCGGCGCGGTCGCCTGGATGTTCGGCGGGTCGCTGTCGCAGTACCTGGAGAGCTATATCCAGACACCCTCGGCACGAATCATCGCCGGGTGTACCATTCTTTTCGTCGCCACCCTGTTGGTGGGGGCGATGATCAACTTCCTCGTCGGCGAGCTGATCCGCGTGACCGGGCTGTCCGGCACCGATCGTTTCCTCGGCATGGCGTTCGGCGCCGCGCGCGGGGCCTTGCTGGTGGTGGTGGCCGTCGGGCTGCTCAGCCTGGGCCCGGTACAACAGGATCCGTGGTGGCAGGAATCACGCCTGATACCACAATTTCTATTGGTCGCTGACTGGTCGAAGAACCTGATTCTCGGTTTTGCCGGTCAGTGGATGTCCAGTGGGATCAGCTCTCCAGTTGATCTTCCGTTCAAGGAACAGCTGCTCGGTCCATCCCGGCCCTGAGCGCTTTTCACTCAAGTTTCGTCAAAGTAGGGGTTGCGTCGCATGTGTGGCATCGTCGGTATCGTCGGTAAGTCGAACGTCAATCAGGCGCTGTATGACGCGCTAACGGTCCTCCAGCACCGCGGCCAGGACGCTGCCGGTATCGTTACCAGCCATGACGGCCGGTTGTTCCTGCGCAAGGATAATGGCCTGGTGCGCGACGTCTTCCAGCAGCGCCACATGCAGCGCCTGGTCGGCCACATGGGCATCGGCCATGTGCGCTACCCGACCGCGGGCAGCTCCACCTCGGCCGAGGCCCAGCCGTTCTACGTCAACTCGCCATATGGCATCACCCTTGCGCACAACGGCAACCTGACCAACGTCGAGCAGTTGGCCAAGGAGATCTACGAGTCCGACCTGCGTCACGTCAACACCAATTCCGACTCGGAAGTGCTGCTCAACGTGTTCGCCCATGAGCTGGCTGTACGCGGCAAGCTGCAGCCGACCGAGGAAGACGTGTTCGCGGCGGTCTCTCACGTGCACAGCCGCTGCGTCGGTGGCTATGCGGTGGTGGCGATGATCACCGGCTACGGCATCGTCGGCTTCCGCGATCCCAACGGGATTCGCCCGGTGGTGTTCGGCCAGCGCCACACCGACGAAGGCGTCGAGTACATGATCGCCTCCGAAAGCGTTGCCCTGGACGTCCTCGGCTTCACCCTGATCCGTGACCTGGCGCCGGGTGAAGCGGTATACATCACCGAAGAAGGGCAGATGTACACCAAGCAGTGTGCCAACAACCCGAAACTGCAGCCCTGCATCTTCGAGCATGTCTACCTGGCCCGTCCTGACTCGATCATGGATGGCGTCTCGGTGTACAAGGCGCGTCTGCGCATGGGCGAGAAGCTGGCCGAGAAGATCCGTCGCGAGCGCCCCGAGCACGACATCGACGTGGTCATCCCGATCCCGGACACCAGCCGCACCGCGGCCCTGGAGCTGGCCAACCACCTGGGTGTGAAGTTCCGCGAAGGCTTCGTCAAGAACCGCTACATCGGCCGTACCTTCATCATGCCCGGCCAGGCTGCGCGCAAGAAGTCCGTACGCCAGAAGCTCAACGCCATCGAACTCGAGTTCCGTGGCAAGAACGTGATGCTGGTGGACGACTCGATCGTGCGTGGTACCACCTGCAAGCAGATCATCCAGATGGCCCGTGAGGCAGGCGCGAAGAACGTCTACTTCTGCTCCGCGGCGCCGGCTGTGCGTTACCCCAACGTCTACGGCATCGACATGCCGAGCGCTCACGAACTGATCGCCCACAACCGTACCACCGAACAGGTGGCCGAGTTGATCGGCGCCGACTGGCTGATTTATCAGGACCTGCCGGACCTGATCGAATCGGTCGGTGGTGGCAAGATCAAGATCGAGCACTTCGATTGCGCGGTGTTCAACGGTGAATACGTCACCGGCGACATCGACGATGCCTATCTGGAACGTATCGAGCAGGCTCGTAACGATGCGGCCAAGGTCAAGACCCAGGCTGTCAGCGCGATCATCGACCTGTACAACAACTGACTTTGGGCTTTTTAGGAGTAACGGCATGACGGATCAATGGGATGCCGGACGGCTGGACAGCGACCTGGAGGGTGTCGGTTTCGACACCCTGGCAGTGCGTGCCGGTCAGCACCGTACGCCTGAGGGCGAGCACAGCGAAGCACTGTTCCTGACCTCCAGCTATGTCTTCCGCACGGCCGCCGATGCGGCTGCGCGGTTTGCTGGCGAAACGCCGGGCAACGTTTATTCGCGCTACACCAACCCGACCGTGCGTGCCTTCGAGGAACGCCTGGCGGCCATGGAAGGCGCAGAGCAGGGCGTGGCGACTTCCACCGGCATGGCGGCGATTCTCGCCGTGGTCATGTCGCTGTGCAGCGCTGGCGATCACGTGCTGGTATCGCAGAGCGTATTCGGCTCGACCATCAGCCTGTTCGAAAAGTATTTCAAGCGCTTCGGCGTGCAGGTGGACTATGTGCCGCTGGTCGATCTCGGCGGTTGGAAGAACGCCCTCAAGGCCAACACCAAGCTGCTGATCGTCGAGTCGCCGTCCAACCCGCTGGCAGAACTGGTGGATATCGCTGCACTGGCCGAAATCGCCCATGCCGGTGGCGCGATGCTGGTGGTGGACAACTGCTTCAGCACTCCGGCGCTGCAGCAACCACTCAAGCTGGGTGCCGACATCGTCTTCCACTCCGCGACCAAGTTCATTGACGGCCAGGGCCGTTGCATGGGCGGTGTGGTTGCCGGTCGTGCCGAGCAGATGAAGGAAGTGGTGGGCTTTCTGCGTACCGCGGGGCCGACCCTCAGCCCGTTCAATGCCTGGATTTTCACCAAGGGCCTGGAGACCCTCAAGCTGCGCATGCGTGCACACTGCGAGAGCGCGCAGGCCTTGGCTGAGTGGCTGGAGCAGCAGGATGGTGTAGAGAAGGTGCATTACGCCGGCCTGCCAAGCCACCCGCAACACGAACTGGCCAAGCACCAGATGAGTGGCTTCGGCGCCGTGGTCAGCTTCGAGGTCAAGGGTGGCAAAGAGGGCGCCTGGCGCTTTATCGACGCCACTCGAGTGATTTCGATCACCACGAACCTGGGTGACAGCAAGACCACCATCGCCCATCCGGCGACCACCTCCCACGGTCGTCTGAGCCCGCAGGAGCGTGAGGCAGCCGGCATCCGCGACAGCCTGATTCGCGTTGCGGTGGGGCTTGAGGACGTCGCCGACCTGCAGGCCGACCTGGCGCGTGGGTTGGCAGCGCTGTGATCGACTGGGCAGGCGGCGAGCCAGACCATAACGGTCGGGTGGCCCTGGTGACCGGTGCCGCGCGCGGCATCGGCCTGGGCATCGCCGCCTGGCTGATCTGCGAAGGTTGGCAGGTGGTGTTGAGTGACCTGGACCGCCAACGTGGGTCCAAGGTTGCCAAGACACTGGGCAGCAACGCCTGGTTCATCGCCATGGATGTTTCCGACGAGGCTCAGGTCAGCGCTGGCGTGGCGCAGGTACTGGGCCAGTTCGGGCGTCTGGATGCGCTGGTGTGCAACGCGGCCATTGCCAACCCGCACAACCATACACTCGAAAGCCTGAGCCTCGCGCAATGGAATCGTGTATTGGCGGTCAACCTCAGTGGCCCGATGTTGCTGGCCAAGCATTGTGCGCCTTACCTGCGCGCGCATGGCGGGGCGATCGTCAACCTGGCCTCCACGCGTGCACGTCAGTCGGAGCCGGATACCGAGGCCTATGCCGCGAGCAAGGGTGGGCTGCTGGCACTGACCCACGCCCTGGCCATGAGCCTGGGGCCGGAGATCCGGGTCAATGCCGTCAGCCCTGGTTGGGTCGACGCTCGCGATCCGTCCCAGCGCCGCGCCGAACCCCTCACCGAAGCCGACCATGCCCAGCATCCAACGGGCAGGGTAGGGACGGTGGAGGATGTCGCGGCACTGGTGGCCTGGCTGTTGTCGCGTCAGGCCGGGTTCGTCACAGGCCAGGAGTTCGTGGTCGATGGTGGCATGAGCCGCAAGATGATCTACAGCTGACGCGTCACTTGTCGCTGTGCAAAGCAAAGGAGCCGACAAGGCTCCTTTTTCGTTCTGGCGTTTTTTCAGGTTTTTGAAAAAAAATTCAACGGGGCTATTGACTTAGCATCGGTACCTGCGTAAATTTCGCGGCCTCAGCGAAGCAAACGCAACAAGCAACATCGCGAGGGTGATTAGCTCAGCCGGGAGAGCATCTGCCTTACAAGCAGAGGGTCGGCGGTTCGATCCCGTCATCACCCACCACTTCCTGAGATTGTTCCTGGCCCGGGACGCTTCGAAAGAGGCTTCCTACCAGAGAGGAACAGGACGCAAGTCCACATGCGCAGCGGTAGTTCAGTCGGTTAGAATACCGGCCTGTCACGCCGGGGGTCGCGGGTTCGAGTCCCGTCCGCTGCGCCACTTACTTCAACAGATGGGTGAGATTCACCGGTCTGTGGCATAAAGGCAAGACCTTTCTGCCAGATCCCAGTTTCAAGCAGGTTACGGCCTGCAAGATACGCAGCGGTAGTTCAGTCGGTTAGAATACCGGCCTGTCACGCCGGGGGTCGCGGGTTCGAGTCCCGTCCGCTGCGCCATCTTCTGCTTTGAGGCCCTAG
>NZ_JBNFMU010000068.1:0-22030 GCF_049942315.1 Pseudomonas wayambapalatensis | reverse complement strand
CGAAGCAGCCTTCGTCAGTTGACGATCTCAACGATATCCACATCCACCTCACGGCTCATCAGGTGTTTCTCCACCTCGCCGGTCAGCTTGACCTTGGTCTTGTCGTTGAACGGCGTCGGCGGCAGGTCTTCGTTGTCGATTTCGACGGTGATGGTGCCGGTGTTGTCCTTGAACTCGTACTTGTCGTCGTTGTTGATCTTCTTGGTCACGTAGCCCTGCAGCACCACGGGAGTGTCGTCGGCGGCTTCCTTGGCGGCGGCGACAGTAGTCACCGCTTGGGCACCTGGGCCGGTGTAACTGGAAGCCAGGGCGGCGGTGCTGAACAGAGGGGCGAGGATGAGGGCGAGATAGCGAGCTTTCATGATGATCGGGTCCTGTTTGCGTTTTGATGGCACCAGATTACCGACGATCGCTGAATTCAAGCTTAATGAAGCAAAAAGCCCGGCACAGGGCCGGGCTTTTTGCCGAAGACGCCGATCCTACTGGTGATATTGCGCCGAGAACTCGTGCACGGCGTTGATGAACACACCGGCATGTTCCGGGTCCACCTCCGGCGTGATGCCATGACCCAGGTTGAACACATGGCCGCTGCCCTGCCCGTAGCTGGCCAGGATCCGCTGCACTTCGTTGCGGATCGCCTCAGGCTTGGCGTACAGCACGGTCGGGTCCATGTTGCCCTGCAGCGCGACCTTGTCGCCGACGCGACGACGGGCGTCGCCGATCTCGCAGGTCCAGTCCAGCCCCAGCGCGTCGGCACCGGCCTCGGCGATGCTTTCCAGCCACAGGCCGCCGTTCTTGGTGAACAGGATGACCGGCACCTTGCGCCCTTCATGCTCGCGAATCAGACCGCTGACGATCTTGCGCATGTAGGCCAGGGAGAACTCCTGATAGGCCGCTGCCGACAGCGCCCCGCCCCAGGTGTCGAAGATCTGCACGGCCTGGGCGCCGGCCTTGATCTGGCCGTTGAGGTAGCTGGTGACCGACTGCGCCAGCTTGTCGAGCAGCAGGTGCATGGCCTCGGGCTGGTCGTACAGCATCGCCTTGGTCTTGCGGAAGTCCTTCGACGAGCCGCCCTCGACCATGTAGGTCGCCAGGGTCCAGGGGCTGCCGGAGAAGCCGATCAGTGGCACGCGCCCGTTGAGCTCACGGCGGATGGTGCTGACCGCGTCCATCACGTAGCCCAGGTCCTTGTGCGGATCGGGAATCGGCAGCGCCTCGATATCGGCCAGGGTGCTGACGACCTTCTTGAAACGTGGGCCTTCGCCCGTCTCGAAGTACAGGCCCTGGCCCATGGCATCGGGGATGGTGAGGATGTCGGAGAAGAGGATTGCGGCGTCGAGCGGGTAGCGGTCCAACGGCTGGAGCGTCACCTCACAGGCGAACTGCGGGTTCATGCACAGGCTCATGAAGTCGCCGGCATTGGCGCGGCTGGCGCGATACTCCGGCAGGTAGCGGCCCGCCTGGCGCATCATCCACACCGGGGTCACGTCTACGGGTTGCTTGAGCAGTGCACGCAGGAAACGATCGTTCTTCAGGGCAGTCATGTCGGCATCCAGCAAAAAAGTGCGGGCATTTTCTCAGACGCCAGCACAAAAGGCACGGCCAGGGCCATGCGTTTTGTCTATCGGGTGCCATGGATCAAGGTTTTTTGTATACAAAATGCATCGCGGGGCAAGCCTGCTCCTGCAAAGGGATGCGTGGTCCCTGCAGGAGCGGGCTTGCCCCGCGATAGCGATCGATCAGACTTCGAGGTAGTCCAGAATCCCTTCAGCAGCAGTACGCCCTTCGAAGATCGCCGTCACCACCAGGTCCGACCCGCGCACCATGTCGCCACCGGCAAAGACTTTCGGGTTGCTGGTCTGGTGCTTGAACTTGCCTTTCTCCGGAGCCACGACGCGGCCCTGGCTGTCCATCTGGATGCCATGCTGCTCGAACCACGGTGCCGGGCTCGGGCGGAAGCCGAAGGCGATCACCACGGCATCGGCCGGCAGGATCTCTTCGGAACCCGGGATCGGCTCGGGGCTGCGGCGGCCACGGGCGTCCGGCTCGCCGAGACGGGTTTCGACCACCTTGACGCCCTCCACCTTGTCCTCGCCGACAATGGCGATCGGCTGGCGGTTGTAGAGGAACTTCACGCCCTCTTCCTTGGCGTTCTTCACCTCTTTGCGCGAGCCAGGCATGTTGGCTTCGTCGCGACGATAAGCGCAGGTCACGGCCTTGGCGCCCTGGCGGATCGAGGTGCGGTTGCAGTCCATCGCGGTGTCGCCACCGCCGAGCACCACGACCTTCTTGCCCTGCATGTCGATGAAGTCTTCTGGCGACTTCTCGAAGCCCAGGTTGCGGTTGACGTTAGCGATCAGGAAGTCCAGGGCGTCGTGCACACCTGGCAGGTCTTCACCCGGGAAGCCACCCTTCATGTAGGTGTAGGTACCCATGCCCATGAACACTGCATCGTACTCGGCGAGCAGCTGTTCCATGGTGATGTCCTTGCCCACCTCGGTGTTCAGGCGGAACTCGATACCCATGCCGGTGAAGACTTCGCGGCGATTGCTCAACACGGTCTTTTCCAGCTTGAACTCGGGGATGCCGAAGGTCAGCAGGCCACCGATCTCGGGGTTCTTGTCGAACACTACCGGCGTCACGCCAGCACGCACCAGCACGTCGGCACAGCCCAGGCCCGCGGGGCCGGCACCGATGATCGCAACGCGCTTGCCGGTCGGTTTGACCTTGGACATGTCCGGACGCCAGCCCATGGCGAAGGCGGTGTCGGTGATGTACTTCTCCACCGAGCCGATGGTCACTGCGCCGAACCCGTCGTTCAGGGTACAGGCACCCTCGCACAGACGGTCCTGCGGGCACACGCGGCCGCACACTTCCGGCAGGGTGTTGGTCTGGTGCGACAGCTCCGCCGCCGCCAGGATGTTGCCTTCGGACACCAGCTTCAACCAGTTGGGGATGAAGTTGTGTACCGGGCACTTCCACTCGCAATAGGGGTTGCCGCAGCCCAGGCAGCGGTGCGCCTGCTCCACGGACTGCTGCGGCTTGAAGGGTTCGTAGATCTCGACGAACTCCTTCTTGCGCTGGCGCAGCAGCTTTTTCTTCGGGTCCTTGCGGCCCACTTCGATGAACTGGAAGTCGTTGCTCAGACGTTCAGCCATTTTTCAAAACCTCTTAACAGCAGCTGCAAGCTACACGCTGCAAGCCGCAAGACGATCACTTAAGCCGGGCGAACCGCACGCTGCCTCTGCGTGCAGCTTGCAGCTCGCCACTTGCAGCTGCTCTTACTGCGGGTTGGCACGGGTGCTGGACAACAGTTGCTTCAGATTGGCCGCCTTCGGCTTGACCAGCCAGAAGCGCCGCACATAGTCGTCCAGGTTCTCGGAGAGCTCACGCCCCCACTCACTGCCGGTTTCTTCCACGTACTCGCCCAGGACCCGCGCCAGGTGGCTGCGGTAGGCCTCCATCGCCTCGCCACTGATGCGCTGGATTTCCACCAGCTCGTGGTTGAGTTTGTCGACGAAGGTGTTGTCCATGTCGAGCACGTAGGCGAAGCCGCCCGTCATGCCAGAACCGAAGTTGTAACCGGTCTTGCCCAGAACGCAGACAAAGCCGCCGGTCATGTATTCACAGCAGTGATCACCGGTGCCCTCGACCACAGCGTGGGCGCCGGAGTTACGCACAGCGAAGCGCTCGCCCGCGGTACCGGCGGCGAACAGCTTGCCGCCCGTGGCGCCGTACAGGCAGGTGTTGCCGACGATGGCGCTGTGCTGGGTTTCGAACGGGCTGCCGGCAGGCGGCACGATGGTGACCTTGCCACCGGTCATGCCCTTGCCGACGTAGTCGTTGGCATCGCCTTCCAGGTGCAGGTTCAGGCCACCGGCGTTCCACACGCCGAAGCTCTGACCCGCCGTCCCCTTGAAGCGGAAGGTGATCGGGTTAGCCGCCATGCCCTGGTTGCCATGCAGGCGGGCGATCTCGCCGGAGATACGCGCACCGATGGAACGATCGCAGTTGCAGATGTCGAGGGCGAACTCGCCACCGGCCTGGTCGCGGATCGCCGGCAAGGCCATCTCGACCATCTTCTCGGCCAGTTCGCCCTTGTCGAACGGCGGGTTCTTGTCGACTTCGCAGAATTGCGGCTTGTCGGCCGGAATGTGCGAGCTGCCCAGCAGAGGCGTGAGGTCCAGGTGGTGCTGGCGCTCGGTGTCGCCCGGCAGCACTTCGAGCAGGTCGGTACGACCGATCAACTCGCCGAGGCTGCGCACGCCCAGCTTGGCCAGCCACTCGCGGGTCTCTTCAGCGACGAAGGTGAAGAAGTTGATCACCATGTCGACAGTGCCGATGTAGTGGTCCTTGCGCAGCTTGTCGTTCTGCGTGGCGACACCCGTGGCGCAGTTGTTCAGGTGGCAGATGCGCAGGTATTTGCAGCCCAGGGCGATCATCGGCGCAGTGCCGAAACCGAAGCTTTCGGCACCGAGGATCGCGGCCTTGATCACGTCCAGGCCGGTCTTCAGACCGCCGTCGGTCTGTACCCGCACCTTGCCGCGCAGGTCGTTGCCACGCAGGGTCTGGTGGGTTTCGGCCAGGCCCAGCTCCCACGGGGCACCGGCGTACTTGATCGAGGTCAGCGGCGAGGCGCCGGTGCCACCGTCGTAGCCGGAGATGGTGATCAGGTCGGCATAGGCCTTGGCCACGCCGGCAGCGATCGTGCCGACACCGGCTTCGGCCACCAGCTTGACCGACACCAGCGCCTGCGGGTTGACCTGCTTGAGGTCGTAGATCAGCTGCGCCAGGTCTTCGATCGAATAGATGTCGTGGTGCGGTGGCGGCGAGATCAGGGTCACGCCCGGCACCGCATAGCGCAGCTTGGCGATCAGGCCGTTGACCTTGCCGCCAGGCAGCTGGCCGCCCTCGCCGGGCTTGGCGCCCTGGGCAACCTTGATCTGCAGGACCTCGGCGTTGACCAGGTATTCCGGGGTCACACCAAAGCGGCCAGTGGCCACCTGCTTGATCTTCGAGCTCTTGAGGGTGCCATAGCGGGCCGGGTCTTCGCCGCCCTCACCGGAGTTGGAGCGCGCGCCCAGGCGGTTCATCGCCTCGGCCAGCGCTTCGTGGGCTTCCGGCGACAGCGCACCCAGGGAGATACCGGCAGAGTCGAAGCGCTTGAGGATCGCCTCCAGCGGCTCGATCTGGTCCAGCGCCAGCGCCTGATCGGCAACCTTGACCTTGAGCAGGTCGCGGATCATCGATACCGGACGCTGATCGACCAGCGTGGTGTATTCCTTGAACTTGGCGTAGTCGCCCTGCTGCACTGCAGCCTGCAGGGTGTTGACCACGTCCGGGTTGTACGCGTGGTATTCACCGCCGTGGACGAACTTGAGCAAGCCGCCCTGCTGGATCGGCTTGCGCGCGCTCCAGGCTTCGGCGGCGAGCAGCTTCTGGTCGCTCTCCAGGTCTTCGAAACGCGCACCCTTGATACGGCTGGACACGCCCTTGAAGCTCAGGCCGACCACTTCGTCCGACAGGCCGATGGCCTCGAAGAGTTGCGCGCCACGGTAGGAGGCGACGGTCGAGATGCCCATCTTCGACAGGATCTTCAACAGGCCCTTGGAGATGCCTTTGCGGTAGTACTTGAACACTTCATCCAGATCGCCCAGCACTTCGCCGGTGCGGATCAGGTCGGCCAACACCTCGTACGCCAGGTACGGATAGACAGCCGAGGCGCCGAAGCCCAGCAGCACGGCGAAGTGGTGCGGGTCACGGGCGGTGGCGGTTTCCACAAGGATGTTGCTGTCGCAGCGCAGGCCCTGCTCGGTCAGGCGGTGATGCACTGCACCAACGGCCAGCGAAGCGTGCACCGGCAGCTTGCCCGGCGCGATGAAACGGTCGCTCAGCACCAGCTGGGTCTTGCCGCTGCGCACCGCTTCTTCGGCCTGGTCGGCGATGTTGCGAATGGCCGCTTCAAGGCCGACATCCTGCTCGTAGTTGAGGTCGATCAGGTGACGGTCGAAGCCTTCGCGCTCCAGGCTCATCAGCGAGCGCCACTTGGCGGGCGAGATCACTGGCGAACTGAGGATCACTCGGGAGGCGTGCTCCGGGGACTCCTGGAAGATGTTGCGCTCGGCGCCCAGGCAAATTTCCAGGGACATCACGATCGCCTCGCGCAGCGGGTCGATCGGCGGGTTGGTCACCTGGGCAAACTGCTGGCGGAAGAAGTCGTACGGCGAACGCACGCGCTGCGAAAGCACGGCCATCGGCGTGTCGTCGCCCATCGAACCGACTGCTTCCTGGCCCTGCTCGCCGAGCGGGCGCAGCACCTGGTCACGCTCCTCGAAGGTGACCTGGAACATCTTCATGTATTGCTTGAGCTGGTCGGCATCGTAGCTGGCCACGCCCTGGTCGTCGGTCAGCGTCGCCTGGATGCGGGTGGCGTGCTGACGCAGCCAGCGCTTGTAGGGATGGCGCGACTTGAGACGGTTGTCGATGGCGTCGGTGTCGAGGATCTGACCGGTTTCGGTGTCCACGGCGAAGATCTGACCCGGGCCGACACGACCCTTGGCGATGACGTCCTCAGGCTTGTAGTTCCACACGCCGATTTCCGAGGCGAGGGTGATGTAGCCGTTCTTGGTGGTCACCCAGCGCGCCGGACGCAGGCCGTTGCGGTCGAGCAGGCACACGGCGTGGCGGCCTTCGGTCATGACGATGCCGGCCGGGCCGTCCCACGGCTCCATGTGCATGGAGTTGTATTCGTAGAAGGCGCGCAGGTCGGCGTCCATGGTCTCGACGTTCTGCCAGGCCGGTGGCACGAGCATGCGCACACCACGGAACAGGTCGATGCCGCCAGTGACCATCAGCTCGAGCATGTTGTCCATGCTGGAGGAGTCGGAACCGACACGGTTGACCAGCGGACCGAGTTCTTCCAGATCGGGGATCAGGTCGTTGGCGAACTTGGTGCGACGGGCCATGGCCCAGTTGCGGTTGCCGGTGATGGTGTTGATCTCGCCGTTGTGGGCGAGGAAGCGGAACGGCTGTGCCAGCGGCCATTTCGGCAGGGTGTTGGTGGAGAAGCGCTGGTGGAAGACACAGATGGCGGTCTTCAGGCGCTCATCGCCCAGGTCCGGATAGAAGGCGGTGAGGTCCGCCGGCATCATCAGGCCTTTGTAGATGATGGTCTTGTGCGAGAAGCTGCAGATGTAGTGGTCGGCGTCGTGGGCGTTGGCCACGGACGAACGGCGACGGGCACTGAACAGCTTGATGGCGAATTCCTGGTCGGTCAGACCTTCACCGCCGATGAACACCTGCTCGATCTGCGGCAGACGTTCGAGGGCCAGGCGACCGAGCACGCTGGTGTCGATCGGCACTTTGCGCCAGCCGACCAGTTGCAGGCCGGCAGCGAGGATCTCGCGGTCCATGTTGGCGCGCGCAGCCTCGGCTTTCACAGGGTCCTGATTGAAGAACACCATGCCGACGGCGTACTGCTTGGGCAGTTCGACGGCAAAGTGCTCCTGGGCCACGGCACGCAGGAACTGATCGGGCTTCTGCATCAGCAGGCCACAACCGTCACCGGTCTTGCCATCTGCGTTGATCCCACCACGGTGGGTCATGCAGGTCAGGGCCTCGACGGCAGTTTGCAGAAGGTGGTGACTCGGCTCGCCCGTCATATGGGCGATCAGGCCAAAACCACAGTTATCCTTGAACTCTTCGGGATGGTACAGACCTGTTTTCATAGACACTTTCTCACCAGGTTCGCCTCTCAACCAAGGCAAATCTCTTTTTAGTACAACCACTTACCATCCACGCCGATCGAATGCCAGCTTTTTTGCGGTGGGTATAGGGAAACCATTGTTGCACAGCGACAGGGAGGCCCACAAATTTTCACGACGAGTCGTTGAAAGTTTATGTCGCATTTTTGAATGTTTTTGCGTCATGCGCCGTGATAGCGGCTTGACTCGAGTCTGAAGCGTTTCAGCCGTGACTGCAACAGAAGGCTTGTGGCCGGCAGTCTGGGACAGAAAAGCCTGCCGCGCATCAGCACAGCAGGCTTTGTCGAGTCCGGGATTCGCTCAGCAACTGGGCGGCGGGGGTGGTGCCGCCCGGAAGGATCAGCGGGCCGTGGCCAGCTCTTGTTGAACGCTGCCGACGGTACGAGGCCAAGGTTTACCAGCCTGGACCTTCGCTGGCAAGTTCTTGATTGCCGCAGCTGCGGCATCGCGGCTGCCGAAGTTGCCGTAGGTCACCACGTACAGCGGCTTGCCCTGCAGGGTTTTCTTGAAGTAGCGATAGTCGCCACCCTGCTCCCTGACGAACGATTGGGCAGCGGATTCATTGCTGGTACCGAACACCTGAACCACATAGTTGCCCGGCTTCTGGCCGCTGTACCAGCCGCTGTTGCCTGCGCCTCCGGCGGCGGGTTTCTCGGCAGGCTTGGCTGCGGGCTTGGCGCTGGCCACCTGGGTCGGAGCCGGCGCTGGCTTGGCAGCAGGCGCAACCGGTTTTGCCGGCTGGGTTGCGACAGGTTTCTGTGCAGGCGCAACCGGCTGGGCAGGCACGCTGGCTACTGGCTGGGCTGGAGCAGGTGCAGGGCCAGCAGCGACACCTTGGGGCGGCGCAGTGGTGGTGACGGTGGGAGGAACGGCAGCCGAAGGCGCTGAAGGCTGCAGCGCCGTATTACCGGCAGGGCCAGCCTCGTCACCATCGCCCATGCCTGCGGCCTGGGCCAGCGGCTCACGCATGACCGGCTGCGACTGCCCCACCAGCGGCAGCGGCATGGGCTGCGACGAACCGGAGAATTCGACGGTCGGGCCGCCATTGCCCGTCTGCCCCAGTGGCAACTGGGCCTGGGCAGCAGGCGCGTCGGTCGGCGCCTTGTCGCCTTTCTTGGGCATCAGGACCGCGGCAGCGACAGCGACCACAACGACAGCGGACAGCGCGAGCACATGTTTCTTAGGCATTTTGAACCCCATGGATGGTCGCTTTTCCGTACTGCGGGTAGCGATCATGGCTTCGATCAAGGTATCGCGGGCAACCTGGTTGATGTTTCCTGGCCAGCCGTCGGAGTTTTCGTGGATATCGGCGATCTGTTCGGCGCTGAACACCTCAAGGCCCCGGCCAGCACCTTCCAGACGCTGCTCCAGATACTCCCGAGTCTCTTCTTCGCTGTAGGGGGCAAGCTCGATGATGTGGAAGCGTTCTTCCTCGACACTGAGTTCGTCCAACCCGGCAATCAGCGAAGGCTCACCGAACAGGAACACATGCGGGCGCCCTTCCGGAACGCCTGCCGCCAGCTCCAGCAACGCTTGGAGTGCCGACTCGTCGAGTTGTTCCGCATCGTCCACCAGCAGATAGACTTCCTGCCCGGTCAGAGCCAACTGGACGACCTGGGACAGGATCGCCTGCACTTCCGGCTGCGCGACGTTCAGCGCCTGGGCTACCTGGCCCAGCACGCTGGCAGCATCGCTTGCGCCGCGCGCGGAAACGACCACGCTCTGCACCGACTGCTTGTTGGTGCTGGCCACCAGGGCCTGGCGCAGCAGGGTCTTGCCGCTGCCCAACGGGCCGGTCACCACCAGCATCAAGTGGCTGTAACGCGCCAGGTGATGCAGTTGGCCTAGCACCGGCTTGCGCTGGGCAGGGAAGAACTTGAACCCGGGCACCCGAGGCGCAAACGGATCGTGACTCAACTGGTAGTGATCGAGGAAAGCCTCATCGGCATGCAAACTGGTCATCGCGCTGTCACAACCTCAAAGCTGCGCCACGATCGCGCGGTAATCCGCTGCAAGCGTGGCCTGAAGAATCTCTTTCGGATAGTCGTCGGTGATCACAGCCTCGCCCATCTGGCGCAACAGCACCAGGCGCAGGCGTCCGTCGAGCACCTTCTTGTCGACCGCCATATGTTCCATGAAATGCGCCGGGGTCATTTCCCGTGGGGGCACCACCGGCAAGCCTGCATCCTGCAGCAGGCGAATTCCGCGATCACGCGCCGACTGGTCGATCCAGCCCAGGCGCATGGACATCTCCAGGGCCATGACGGTCCCGGCAGCGACGGCCTCGCCATGCAACCATACCCCGTAACCCATGTGGGTTTCGATGGCATGGCCGAAGGTGTGGCCGAGGTTCAGGGTGGCACGCACACCGGACTCACGCTCGTCGGCACCCACCACCGCCGCCTTCGCCGCACAGGAGCGGCGGATGGCTTCGGTCAGCGCCACGGAATCGAGCTTGCGCAGCGCCGCCATGTTGTCTTCCAGCCAGCCGAGGAATGGCTCGTCGCAGATCAGGCCGTACTTGATCACTTCAGCGAGACCTGCCGACAGCTCGCGGGGTGGCAGGGTACGCAGGCTGGAGGTGTCGATCAGCACCGCGTTGGGCTGATAGAAGGCACCGACCATGTTCTTGCCCAGCGGGTGGTTGATGCCGGTCTTGCCACCAACGGACGAATCCACCTGGGACAGCAGCGTGGTCGGCACCTGGATGAAGTCGACACCTCGCTGGTAACAGGCCGCGGCAAATCCAGCCATGTCGCCGATCACTCCGCCGCCCAGCGCGACCACAGTGGTGCGCCGATCATGGCGGGCCGTGAGCAGGGCATCGAAAATCAGCTGAAGGGTTTCCCAGTTCTTGTGGGCTTCGCCGTCAGGCAGCACCACTGGTAGCACCGACCAGGCGCCGAGCGTCTTGCTCAGCCGCTCGAGATACAGGGGCGCGACGGTTTCGTTGGAGACGATGGCGACCTGCCGTCCGGCAATGTGCGGCGCCAGCAGCTCGGGCTGGTCCAGCAGGCCCTCGCCAATGTAGATCGGATAGCTACGTTCGCCCAGATCGACCTTCAATGTCTGCATGTATCCCCACAATATGCTTTGGCGCGGCCTTGCCTGAGCGGCCAGCGCGGTAACGTTCAACCTCGCCCCGGCGTTGGTCGCCGAGGATAGTCCCGGCTCAGCGGGGCGGCAACTGCTGCAAACGCTCGAGAATATCGAGCACGACCATGCGCGGCGGCCGTTCGTCGGTTTCCACCACGAGGTCGGCGATCTCGCGATAGAGCGGGTCGCGGGTTTCCAGCAATGCACGAAGCGTGGCTTCCGGGTTGGCGGTCCGCAGCAGTGGGCGGTTGCGATCACGCGCAGTGCGGCCAACCTGCTGTTCCACCGAAGCATGCAGGTAGATGACACGCCCGCCCTTGTACAACGCCTGGCGATTGGCTTCGCGCATCACCGCGCCGCCACCGGTTGCGACAACCACGCCGTCGAGCTCGCAGAGCTCGGCAATCATCGCCTGCTCACGATCACGGAAGCCCGGCTCGCCTTCCTTGTCGAAGATCCACGGGATGTTGGCGCCGGTTCGCAGCTCGATTTCCTTGTCGGAATCCTTGAACAGCAGGCGCAGCTCTTTGGCCAAAAGGCGCCCGATGGTGCTCTTACCGGCGCCCATGGGCCCTACAAGTATCAAATTTCGCACAGAATCAACGACTCACAGCTATCGCCCGGTCACCCATGATACGCGGAGTCAGGAAGACCAGCAGCTCAGATTTTTTCTCTTGTAATGCATCGCGTCGAAACAGCCGTCCAAAATACGGCAGATCGCCAAGAAATGGCACCTTGTCCACCACATTGTTATGCGACGTCGAGTACACGCCACCAATCACAATCGTCTCGCCATCGGCCACTCGCACCTTGGCGTTGACCTCGTTCTTGCGGATCGGCGGCACATCGTTGAGGGCATTGAGGTAGTCCGGCTCGTCCTTGGTCACCCGCACCGCCATGATGACCTTGCCATCCGGGGTGATCTGCGGCGTGACCTCCAGTGACAGCGATGCCTCGCGGAATGCCACCGAGGTTGCACCGCTCTTGCTCGACTGCTGGTACGGCACTTCGGTGCCCTTGAGGATCCGCGCGGTTTCCTTGTCGGCAGTGACCACCTTGGGCTGGGAGATGATCTCGCCATTGCCGCTTTTCTCCATGGCACTGAGCTCCAGGTCAAGCAGCACATCGCCACGCACCAACCCCACTCCCACGCCAGAGGTCGCCCCCTGCGCGCCGAGATCGACAAACAGCTCACCGGCGGGCCGCCCTGGCATACCACCCAGCCCTGCTCCCCAGCGAATCCCGAGCACGTTCTCATAATCGACGTTGGCCTCGACGATCCGGGCCTCGATCATTACCTGGCGCACCGGCACATCCAGGTGCGCCACCAGTTGCCGCAACTCGGCCAGGCGCGCGGCAGACTGGGTGGCGATCAGGGTGTTGGTCCGCGAGTCCACGCTCAAGCTGCCGCGCCCTGCTGCGGGGCCGTCATCCGCCAGGCTCTCCAGCAACAGTTTCGCCAGGTCGGCCGCATCGGCGTGATGGATCGGCAGCAACTCCCGACGCAGCGGCTGCAACTGCGCCTCGAGTGCCTGGTCGATGCGCGCCTCGCGCGACTGCTCGGCGAGCTCGGCAGCGGGCGCGACCAATAGCACGTTGCCCTCCTCGCGCCTGGCCAGCCCCCGGCTGCGCAACACCAGGTCCAGCGCCTGGTCCCAAGGCACCTCGTGCAGCCGCAGGGTGACATTGCCCCGCACCGTGTCACTGGCCACCAGGTTGATGCCGGCATAATCGGCTAGCACCTGCAGTACCGCACGGACCTCGACGTCCTGGAAGTTCAGCGAAAGCGGCTCACCTTTGTACAGGGGCTCCGCCATTGCCCGTAGCGCCAGCAGCATCGCCATGATGCCGATCAACAGTCTCTTCACGTTCGCTCCTTGCGCCTGTGCGCCTGCTTAACGTCAGGTAGCTCGAATGCTGTTGCCACTCGCCACCATTGAACAGCCGCTCGCTGATCTCGACCTGATCCTGGTCGACCTGTATCACTTCACCCTCTTCACGGCCCAGGCGGTCCCCCTTGGCAACCCGGTAAACACGCCCGGCCCAGCGCACCAGCGCCTGGGTTTGCCCTGCGCGGGACAGGCTGCCAACCATCTCCAACTGCTCCAGTGGCACCCCCGCCAACCCCTCCGCATGCCGACGCGACGACCAGGGTGCAAACGGGTCCAGCTCCGGCGCCCGACCGATCGGACCCGCGGGCTCATCGGCCAGCGAAGCGGGCACCGGCAGCGTCTCGCCGGCATGAAATGCCTGCACTGACACTTGAAGCTGCAATAGCCCCGGCCGGTCTGCTGCAGGCTCCAGTTGCAAACGGGTCACCTGCAGCAGGCGCAACTGCCCCAACCACTCGCCCAGCCAGGGACGCAGGGCGGCATAGCGCCCACTCACCTGCATCTGCAAGGGCACCTGGCGGTAACCCTGCGCCTCGACGCCTTCTTCCACGTCGAGGCGCTCGAAAACCAAGCCGTAGGTGCGTCCCGAAACCGCCAACTGGTCGAGCAGATCGCTCATGCTCTCGCCACCCGACAATCGCCAGCGCGCATCCCGCAGCCGCTTCTCCTCGCTGGCCAGCGCCGCCTCGGCGTCATCCAGCGCCAGGACCTGTTGCTCCCGCGCCTGCAACAGCCGCCGCTGCTCGACTTCACTCGCCACGCCTTGACGGTAGGCTGCGCGCACCTCCTGCAGACGAAGCTGATAGCCGCAGGCCAGTACCAGCAACACACCAGCGGCCACGACCGCGCCCCTGTACATACGCGAGCGCCCGGCCATCTCGTGCCAGCCCAGCACCTCTGCAATGCGCATGCTCAGGAGGCCACCACCCGGGCAACGAGTAAAAATGCGTCGCCACCCGCGCGCGCGATGACGTGCTTGAGCTCAAGGTCCAGGAGTACAGGCGAGCGCTGCAGGTCGCGCATGAACTGGGCCAGCACAGCAGCAGAAACCGCCAGGCCATTGACCTGCAGACGATCGCCCTGCACGTCCAGGCGGGTCAGTTGCATCCCTTGCGGCATCGCCAGCTCGATCTCGATCAACAGCTGCGGCACGCCGTGCTGCGACGAGCGCAGCCCACCCAGCGCATCGACCTGACTACGCAGGCCCGCGTGCGCCTCGCGCAGTTGCTCGAGACGTGCCACTTGCCCATCCAGCCACTGCAACTGCTGCTGACGCTGCACACCGGCAGCGGCTTGCTGCTTCAGGCGCAGATGGGCGAACCGATCGACCAGCATGACCACGACAAAAGCTGCGAACAGACTGCCCAGAAACACCAGCTGGAAGTTGCGCAGCGCCACCAGACGCTGGCGCTCACGCCAGGGCAGCAGATTCAGGCGCAGGTTCATTGCGCACCTCCCAGGGCGAGGCTGAGAGGCAGGACCAGGGCACTGCAGCGGTCTGGCAGCGAACCCGCGTGGACACCCTGCGGGCAAACCTGCTCACAGGGGAACCCGAAATGCCGCGCCAGCGACCGCACGCAAGCATCCGTCGCCGCCCCGCCGCCGACCATCAACCCGGCAGTCAGCTCGAAGGGGCGATCCCCCTCCAGCAAGCTCTCGACGCGCGTCAGAAATTCGGTCGTCCCTACGCCAGGCTCGATCCTCTGCGCCTTGCGCCAAGGCATGGGGCCATCGGGCCAGCCATGCAGGGTCAGACTGTCGGCCTCGACCTGCAGCAGTGGCCGACAGTACTCGACGGCCTGCAAACGACGCAGCGCCAGGCCGTCCAGCTCGACGACAACCACCTCCAGGCCTGCCGCCTCGAATGGCTGCAACAGAGGCTCCAGGAAGCTCTGGCGAGCGGCCCCGACCAGTACATCGAGCATGTCCGGTGCCTGCTGCGAAGTACCAAGCACCTGAAAGTCCAGGGCCAGATCGTCAATCGGGAACGGGAAAAGCCGCTCGGCATCAGCCAGCAGACGCGCCTCTCGTTCGGACTCCGCCAGCGCGGCGGGCAACTGGCCCACCTTGCAGATCACCTGCGAGCCGGGCACGGCCAGCGCAACCCGTCTAGACCGGCTACCACAACGATGCCACGCCTGACGCAGGGCCATCGCCTGCACTTCGGTATCGACACCGCCCCGCTGGATCGGCTCGACCGCCCAGGCAGTCAGCTCATGGCGCCCTCGTCGCCGCTGTAATTCAACAATCCTCACCGAATCGGAGGCAATTTCCACCCCCAATACTGAACCGGCATCCCTGCCAAAGCGTCCAAGCATCGCTGCTCCTTTTCATGACCGTGGCAAACCCTTGCCATCCGGGGCGATTGCGCCCCTTGCCCCGACCGACCGATGACCCGGCGGGGCGAAAATGCTTATAATGCCCAGCGTTTTTCCCCGGCCGCCGGGCCTGCGTGCACTCCACTTCTCAACCTGGACACCCAAAAGCCTTGATACGCCTGCTGAAGTTCTTCTGGTGGTCTTTCGTCGCCGTCATCTGCGCGCTCGTGCTCGGTCTGAGTGGTGCGTTTCTGTATCTTAGTCCCAGCCTGCCTTCGGTCGACTCGCTCAGAAGCATCCAGTTGCAGATCCCCCTGAGGGTGTACAGCAGCGACGGCAAACTGATTGCCGAGTTTGGCGAAATGCGCCGCTCGCCGATCCGTTTTGCGGAAATTCCCCCACAGTTCATCCAGGCGCTTCTGTCAGCCGAAGACGACAATTTCCTCAATCACTACGGGGTCGATCCGAGCAGCCTGATGCGCGCCGCGACCCAGTTGGTGAAATCCGGTCATATCCAGACCGGCGGCAGCACCATCACCATGCAGGTGGCGAAGAACTTCTTCCTCACCAGCGAGCGCAGCTTCTCGCGCAAGACCAACGAGATCCTCCTGGCGCTGCAGATCGAACGCGAGCTGACCAAGGACGAAATCCTCGAGCTGTACGTCAACAAGATCTACCTGGGCAACCGCGCCTACGGTATCGACGCCGCCGCGCAGGTGTACTACGGCAAGTCGATCCGCGATGTCAGCCTGGCGCAGATGGCGATGATCGCCGGCCTGCCGAAAGCCCCTTCGCGCTTCAACCCGCTGGCCAACCCGGTGCGCGCCAAGGAGCGCCGCGACTGGATCCTCGGCCGCATGTACAAACTCGGCAAGATCGATGAGGCCAGCTACCAGGCCGCCCTCGCCGAGCCGCTGAACGCCAGCTATCACGTACCGACACCTGAGGTGAATGCGCCGTTCGTCGCCGAAATGGCCCGCGCCGAGATGGTCGGCCGCTACGGCAGCGATGCCTATACCGAAGGTTTCCGGGTCACCACGACCGTGCCCAGCGACACGCAGGAAATCGCCAACAAGGCAGTCCTGAACGGCCTCTCCCAATACGACGAGCGCCACGGCTACCGTGGCCCCGAAGCGCGCTTCCCGGGCAAGACCCGCGCCGCCTGGCAGCAGGAACTGGGCAAGCAACGCACCCTCGGCGGCCTGGAACCGGCCATCGTCACCCAGGTGGACAAGACCGGCCTGAAAGTCATGACCCGCGGTGGCCAGGACGAAGACGTGGCCTGGGACACCATGAAGTGGGCCCGTCCGTTCATCAACAGCAATGCCCAGGGTCGCACGCCTCAGTCGCCGGCCGACGTCGCGCAGATCGGCGACCTGGTGCGCCTGCAACGCCTGGACGACGGCAAGCTCAAGTTCAGCCAGGTGCCGGGCGCCCAGAGCGCACTGGTCACGCTTGACCCGAACAACGGTGCAATCCGCGCCCTGGTCGGTGGATTCTCGTTCGAGCAGAGCAACTACAACCGCGCCATGCAGGCCAAGCGCCAGCCAGGCTCCAGCTTCAAGCCCTTCGTCTATAGCGCTGCGCTGGACAACGGCTACACCGCCGCCAGCCTGGTCAACGACGCACCGATCGTGTTCGTCGACGAATACCTCGACAAGGTCTGGCGTCCGAAGAACGACACCAACACCTTCCTCGGCCCGATTCGCATGCGCGAGGCGCTGTACAAGTCGCGCAACCTGGTCTCGATCCGCCTGCTCCAGGCGATGGGGGTCGACCGCACCATCGACTACATTGCCAAGTTCGGCTTCAACAAGCAGGACCTGCCGCGCAACCTGTCGCTGGCATTGGGTACCGCAACGCTCACCCCGATGGAGATCGCCACCGGCTGGAGCACCTTTGCCAACGGCGGCTACAAGATCAACCCATACCTGATCGAGCGCGTCGAAAGCCGCAACGGCGAAACCCTGTTCACCGCCAACCCGGCACGCGTCCCGCAGGGCAACCAGGACCAGGCCGGCATCGCCGCGCCCGAAGAGCCGATCACCACGCTCCCACAACCGGGCACCGCGCCTTCGGCACTGGGCCAGATCGCCCCGCCACCGCAAACGCCGGCCATCGCCGAGCGTATCGTCGATGGCCGTACCACCTACATCCTGACCAGCATGCTGCAGGATGTGATCAAGCGTGGTACGGGCCGTCGCGCCCTGGCCCTGGGCCGCAGCGACATCGCGGGCAAGACCGGCACCACCAACGAATCCAAGGACGCCTGGTTCTCCGGCTACAACGCCGACTACGTGACCACGGTCTGGGTCGGTTTCGACCAGCCTGAGACCCTTGGTCGCCGAGAATATGGCGGCACCGTTGCACTGCCGATCTGGATGGACTTCATGGGCCCGGCACTCAAGGGCAAGCCTGAACACGCACCGGCAGAGCCTGAGGGCATCCTCAGCCTGCGCGTGGATCCGGTCAGCGGTCGCGCGGCCACGCCAAGCACGCCGAACGCCTACTTCGAGCTGTTCAAGGCCGAGGATTCCCCACCGTCGGTGGATGAGCTGGGCAACGGTGCAGCACCGGGTAGCCCGCTGCCGGCCGATGAAGCGGCGCCGATGGATCTGTTCTGAGTGGTGATTTGAACCTGTAGCAGCGGCCTTGTGCCGCTTCTACAGGTGGAGCGGCCATCTGTAGAACAGCGGCCAATAAAAAGCCCCGACTCTCGCGAGCCGGGGCTTTTTCATGTCGCTACAACGGGATCAGCCGTTGAACACGTCATCCACGCTCTTGAGCGGGTAGTGCTTCGGATACGGCAGGGTCGCCACACCGGATTCGATGGCGGCCTTGGCCACGGCATCGGAAACGACGGTGATCAGGCGAGCGTCCAGTGGCTTCGGAATGATGTACTCACGACCGAACTCCAGACCTTCGACGCCGTAGGCCTCGCAGACTTCCTTCGGAACCGGCAGCTTGGCCAGGTCTTTCAGGGCGACGGCGGCGGCGATCTTCATTTCTTCGTTGATGCGCTTGGCGCGAACGTCCAGGGCACCACGGAAGATGAAGGGGAAGCCCAGTACGTTGTTGACCTGGTTCGGGTAGTCGGAACGACCGGTGGCCATGATCACGTCGCTGCGAGTGGCGTGAGCCAGCTCTGGAGCGATTTCCGGATCCGGGTTCGAGCAGGCGAACACGATCGGGTTGGCAGCCATCGACTTCAGGCCTTCCGGGCTCAGCAGGTTCGGGCCGGACAGGCCAACGAACACGTCAGCACCTTCCAGCGCGTCAGCCAGGGTGCGCTTGTCGGTGGCGTGGGCGAACTGCGCCTTGTACTGGTTCAGGTCGTCGCGGCCAGCGTGGATCACGCCGCTACGGTCGATCATGTAGATGTTCTCGACCTTGGCACCCATGCTGACCAGCAGCTTCATGCAGGAGATGGCGGCAGCGCCGGCACCCAGGCAGACGATCTTGGCGTCTTCGAGCTTCTTGCCTGCGATTTCCAGGGCGTTGATCATGCCGGCCGCCGTCACGATGGCGGTGCCGTGCTGGTCATCGTGGAAGACCGGGATGTCGCACTGTTCGATCAGGGTGCGCTCGATCTCGAAGCACTCAGGTGCCTTGATGTCTTCGAGGTTGATGCCACCGAAGGTGATGGAGATGCGGCGAACGGTGTCGATGAAAGCCTGTGGGCTTTCCGACTCGACTTCGATGTCGAACACGTCGATACCGGCGAAACGCTTGAACAGAACACCCTTGCCTTCCATGACTGGCTTGGAGGCCAGCGGGCCGAGGTCACCCAGGCCGAGGATGGCGGTACCGTCGGAGATCACAGCGACCAGGTTGCCCTTGCCGGTGTATTTGTAGGCCAGCTCCGGATCACGGCCAATTTCGCGTACCGGCTCGGCGACGCCTGGGCTGTAGGCCAGGGCAAGGTCACGGGCGGTGGCGGTTGGCTTGGAGAGTTCGACGCTCAGTTTCCCCGGGCGAGGTTGAGCGTGATATTCGAGAGCGGCGGTTTTCAAGTCTGACATGGTGGGCATTCCGCTTGTTTACTGTTCTGACGGACCGCCGAGGATACGCAAAGAGCCGGGAAGCGACAAGACTGCCCGGTCACATGTGTCAAGGCCCTTGGCCTACGACTTTACGCTACAACCCGCGGGGCTTACGACCTTGAGTGTGTACAATCCACGATCATAATGTCTACAACTATTTTTTCCCCGAAATCCGCTCCAACATGCTCGGATCGGTCAGTGGCAACAGCCAGCGTTGCTGGCCAGGCTTGAGCCCGCCCTTGCGGGAACGGTCCAGCACCCAGCCGCGCGCCTCGACCTGATGCCCCTTGAGATTATCGAAGAAACTGTCGGCGAAGGCGCGTTGCAGACGAGCGGGGACCTGCAGCACCACAGCCTCGTCAAGCTCCAGCCAGACGCCGCCTCGATTGCGATCGATCGCGCTGACCCTGCCGCCGATCACGGCGAATCCGGATTGCCTCAGGCGCCCTGCAGCGATGACCGGCGACTGCCGCCAGAGCCCGAGGCCACCCGCGCGCGCGACCTGCTCGGCCTGTTGTTGGCAACCGACCAGACGGACGTTGGGTGCCACCGCAACGCGATAGGCCAAGCCTTCACTGAGCAGCTGCGCTTCAAGATTGTCGCCATTACGGCCATAGATGTGCGCCAAGGTGCGCCCGTACTTGTCCCTGGGCTCTACACCCGGCACCAGCCCCACCTGGCCATCACTGGCCTGCACCAATGCCTCCAGCCGCCGCCTGGCCGCCTCGGCATAGGGTTCGCTGGTGCGCCCCTTGCGCCCGATCTCCGGTGCATTGATGCCAATCAGCCGTACGCTGCGGCCATCCCCCAGACGCACGGTATCGCCATCGACGACCTGACGCACCGTCACCGACTGCACCGCCTCGGGTACCGGGCAGAAGGCCTGCGCGGGAACATGCCAGATTGCGCCCACAAAAAAGGCGCCCACGAGGGGCGCCTTCTTTTGCAGCAATGCGAAACCCGAAGGGCTCGCCGTGCGCATGATTACTTCTTGGTACCGAACATACCGAAGCGATCGGCGAACTTCTGTACGCGACCACCGGTGTCCAGGACCTTCTGCTTACCGGTGTAGAACGGGTGGCAGAGGTTGCAAACGTCGATCGCCAGGGTGTCGCCCAGGGTCGAACGGGTTTCGAATTTGTTGCCGCAGCTGCAGGTGACAGCAACTGCTTCGTAGTTCGGATGAATATCGGCTTTCATGGTCACTTCCTCGAGCTGCGTGCCGCCACCCAACACCAATTGTTGAATACCGCACGTAATTAGGCGGCGAATAATACCAGACCTTCAGGCCAGCGCAAGTTGTCGCTTGCACCGACCGTCGTCTGCTAGGCTCGTGCGATTCCCGACCAGCTACGAAGACTTGCCGCGTGTCCGACGTCATCCTGCGCCTTGCCCTGCCCTCGCCCCTGCGTCGCCTGTTCGACTACCGGGCCCCGGCCGCCATGGCACGCCAGCAACTGACACCAGGCATGCGCATCCGCGTACCGTTCGGCCGGCGCGAGATGATCGGTGTACTGGTGGAGGTCTGCGAGCAGAGCGAAGTCCCTGCCGACAAGCTCAAGCCGGCGAGCCAGTTGCTCGACCCGGTCTCGCCGCTGCCTCCGGCGCTGTTCAAGCTGTGCCTGTGGACCGCCCACTACTACCAGCACAGCCTGGGCGACACCCTGAGCTGGGCGCTGCCGGTGCTGCTGCGTCAGGGCGAGGCGGCTGAAGTTCGCCAGGAGCGCTTCTGGCATGCCACCCCCGGCGCGCGTCTGGACGACCCACGCATCGCCCGCGCGCCGCGCCAGAAAGAGGCCTTGCAGGCCCTCGCCCAGCACCCTCATGGCGTGGCCCACAGCGTGCTGGCCAAACTCGGCCTGAACAAGGATAGCCTCGACCTGCTGCTGGCCAAGGAACTGGTGCAGGTCGAGGTGCGTCGGCATCTGCCGGCACCACGCCATGACCGCTGGCTGGCCCAGCCGGAACTGCCGCTCAACGACGAGCAGAGCGCCGCCTTCCAGGCCGTACGTGCAGGCTTCGGCAGCTTCCATGCCTTCCTGCTGGCCGGTGTCACCGGCAGCGGCAAGACCGAGGTCTACCTGCAGCTGATTCGCGAAACCCTGGAAGCCGGAAAGCAGGCGCTGATCCTGATTCCCGAAATCAACCTCGGCCCGCAGACCCTGGCGCGCTTCGAGCAGCGCTTCAATGCCCGCATCGCCCTGCTGCACTCGGCGGTCAACGACCGCGAGCGCCTGGACGCCTGGCTGGCGGCCCGCGATGGCGAGGCCGACATCATCATCGGCACACGTTCGGCACTGTTCACGCCCATGAAGAACCCGGGCCTGATCATCATCGACGAAGAGCACGACGGCTCCTACAAACAGCAGGAAGGGCTGCGCTATCACGCCCGCGACCTGGCCGTGGTTCGCGCACACCAGGAGAACATCCCGATCCTGCTGGGGTCGGCGACACCTTCGCTGGAAAGCCTGCACAACGCCCACAGCGGGCGCTACGGCCTGCTGCGCATGAACCAGCGGGCCGGCGGCGCCCGCCCGCCACGCTTCATGCGCCTGGACGTGCGCAGCCTGCCGCTGGACAGCGGCATCAGTGGCCCGCTGCAGCAGGCCATCGGCCAGACCCTGGCAGCCGGCCAGCAAGTGCTGGTGTTCCTCAACCGCCGCGGCTTCGCCCCGACCCTGCTGTGCCACGACTGTGGCTGGCTGTCGGAATGCCCGCGCTGCGATGCACGCATGACCGTGCATCAGCGCTCCGGCGTACTGCGCTGCCACCACTGTGGTTATGACGAACGCCTGCCCCTGCAATGCCCGCAATGCGCCCACGTCGACCTGCGCCCAGTCGGTGCCGGTACCAAGCGCGCCAAAGAACGCCCGAAAAACCCGTTCCCCCATTCCCCCCTCCCGCACGTGGGACACGAC
>NZ_JBNFMU010000067.1:0-2994 GCF_049942315.1 Pseudomonas wayambapalatensis | reverse complement strand
GCAGGTAGGGGTTTTGTCTTTCTGGCGTTCTGAAGCCAGACCGGACCAGAGCGCTCCTGCACGCCGACACCGCGCACGCCACAGGACAAGCCTGCCTCTACAGGGTATGGTTCGGTCTGCGCACCCGTTCTCGCAGGGATATCCCCGCCCTTTTCCTATGCAATCCAGCAGCCCGTGGCTATCATGCCAGCCTTATTTCAAGTCGAGACTGGCATGCTGAAGTTGTTGAATCTCCTCAAGGATGGCCGGTTTCATTCTGGCCAGACCCTGGGGGAAGCCTTGGGGGTGAGCCGCAGCGCCGTGTGGAAGCAGCTGCAGCACCTGGAAAGCGAGCTGAGCCTCACCATTCACAAGGTGCGTGGTCGTGGATACCAGCTTGCTACGCCATTGAGCCTGCTCGAGGCTTCGGCGATTGCTGCATTCACTCAGGGTGAGCAGTGGCCTGTTCTTGTTCATGACTCGATAGATTCGACCAATGCCGAGGCTCTGCGTCTGATCGGGCAGAGCCAGGCTGCGCCCTTCCTGGTGCTTGCCGAGCGCCAGAGTGCTGGCCGTGGTCGGCGTGGCCGACACTGGGTCAGCCCATTCGCCGAAAATCTCTATTACAGCCTGGTGCTTCGGGTGGAGGGGGGCATGCGCCAGCTCGAGGGGCTGAGTCTGGTCGTTGGTCTGGCGGTGATGCGTACGCTGCATGCCCTCGGTGTAAAAGGTGCGGGGCTGAAGTGGCCGAATGACGTTCTTGTTGGTAACAAGAAGATTGTCGGCATTCTCCTGGAGCTGGTTGGCGACCCCGCGGATGTCTGTCACGTTGTGCTGGGTATCGGCATCAATGTGAACATGCAGAGCAATGATCAGGTCGACCAGCAGTGGACGTCGATGCGCCGGGAGACTGGCGAGCTCATCGATCGCAATCGTCTGGTTGCGCAGTTGAACCAGCAATTGCAGCATGAGCTTTCGCGCCATCGTCGCTATGGTTTCGCTGCTTTCCAGGAAGAATGGGAGCAAGCGCATCTGTGGCAGGGGCGCAAGGTCTCGCTGATCGCCGGCAATCAGACGGTCGATGGCATTGTGCTGGGTGTGGACGGGCAGGGCGGTCTGCGCATGGATGTCGAGGGTGTGGAGAAGAGCTTCAGTGGTGGAGAGCTCGGGTTGAGGTTGCGCGATGATTCTTGAGCTCGATTGCGGTAACAGCTTTATCAAGTGGCGTGTGATTCATGCTGCAGATGCCACCATCGTGGGGGGCGGCATCGTTGATTCGGATCAGGCGCTGTTGGCTGCCGTCAGTGGGCTGGCTGCGGCACGCCTGGCGGGCGCACGAATGGTCAGTGTGCGCAGCGAGGAAGAAACCGATGCGCTGTGCGAGGCGATCAGGCAAGCCTTCGCGGTCGAAGTGCGGGTTGCGCGTCCTGTTGTCGAAATGGCGGGTGTGCGCAATGGCTATGAAGATCATGAGCGCCTGGGCATGGACCGCTGGCTTGCCGCCCTCGGTGCATTCCACCTGGCCAAAGGGGCTTGCCTGGTGATGGATTTCGGCACAGCCGCCAAGGCGGATTTCGTAGCGGCCGATGGTCAGCATCTGGGTGGATACATCTGTCCGGGGATGCCGTTGATGCGTAGCCAGCTGCGGACGCACACCCGCCGTATTCGTTATGACGATGCCTCGGCCGAGCGTGCGTTGAGCAGTCTTGAGCCTGGGCGCTCTACGGTCGAGGCGGTCGAGCGCGGATGCGTCCTGATGCTGCAGGGTTTCGCCCGCACGCAGATCGATCAGGCGCGCGCCCTCTGGGGTAGTGAGTTCAGCGTCTTCCTCACGGGAGGTGATGCGCCCCTGGTCCAGGTGTCTGCACCTGGTGCGCGGGTTGTACCGGACCTGGTCTTTGTTGGCCTGGCGATGGCCTGCCCCTTGAGTTGAGGTGCCTATGCGTTGGTTGTTTCTGCTGTTGGTAGTGCTAAATGCCGTCTATTACGTGTGGCGCCAGCAGGAGGCGCCGGTACGGGTCAAGGAGGTTGCACCCCTTTCCCTCTACAAGGGAAGTCAGCAGGAGATCCGTCTGCTTCGGGAGACGGGGGCGGCAGCTCCCGCCAGGCGCAGAGATGAGTGCCTGGTGGTGGGGGGATTTGCCGGACAGGATGAGCTGGTAGCGTTGCGTCAACGGTTGCTGAGCCTCGATATCGCCGCTCAGCCGGTGCAGGGGCAGTTGGCTGGCGCGGACGGCTTCTGGCTCAAGGTAAGCCCTGACAGCGAGCGTTTGCTGGATGAGGCGGTCCTCGCCAGTCTTTCCAGTGATTTCAAAGACTTAAAACATAAAATTATTTTCTGCCAGGGTATTGCAACTGGCGAATAGCTTGATAGAATGGCGCCCGCTTCGCAGGGAACACCGCTCAGGTGGTGGTACCGGAAGCGTAGTCAAAGCAGCTAACTTTCAGATTTAATTGAAAAAATGCTTGACTACAGGCCGGCAGGTAAATAGAATGCCCGCCACATCCGGAGGGATTCCCGAGCGGCCAAAGGGGACGGACTGTAAATCCGTTGCGAGAGCTTCGAAGGTTCGAATCCTTCTCCCTCCACCAGTTTTAGCGAGAGCCGCAAGCTCCGCGGGTATAGTTTAGTGGTAGAACCTCAGCCTTCCAAGCTGATGATGCGGGTTCGATTCCCGCTACCCGCTCCAAGTTTGCTGTTTTGGCACAAAGAGTTTCGCTCTTGTAGCTCAGTTGGTAGAGCACACCCTTGGTAAGGGTGAGGTCAGCGGTTCAAGTCCGCTCAAGAGCTCCATATAAACAAGGCAGATATGAAAATATCTGCCTTTGTTTTATCAGGGTAGTAACTATTTCTTCTGCGGAGGACTGTATCGATGGCTAAGGAAAAGTTTGATCGTTCCCTTCCCCACGTTAACGTCGGCACTATCGGCCACGTTGACCACGGTAAGACCACTCTGACCGCAGCTCTGACTCGCGTCTGCTCCGAAGTTTTCGGTTCGGCAGTCGTTGAGTTCG
>NZ_JBNFMU010000066.1:0-22628 GCF_049942315.1 Pseudomonas wayambapalatensis | reverse complement strand
CCCCCCCCCCCCCCCCCCCCCCCCGCTCCCACAGGGGATCGCGGTGTGGCAGGGGATCCTGTCAGCGATCCGGCAAGGTGATGTTCAGTTCCAGAATCGAGCAGCTGCCCTGGTTTTCCAGCTCGATATGCACGTCATCGTTGCCGATGTTCACATACTTGCGGATCACTTCGAGCAGTTCTTTCTGCAGCGCCGGCAGGTAGTCCGGTTCGCTGCGCTGGCCGCGCTCATGCGCCACGATGATCTGTAGACGCTCTTTCGCTACCGACGCACTGGTCTGTTTCTGTCTGCCACGAAAGAAGTCAAAAAGGTTCATGGTTTATTTGCCTCCAAACAGGCGCGCGAAGAATCCTTGCTTCGGCACTTCGATGAAGCGCAGAGGCTTCTCTTTACCCAGCAGGCGGTCGACGGTATCGCTGTAGGCCTGGCCGGCGTCGCTCTGGTCGTCGAGGATGACCGGGATACCCTGGTTGGATGCCTTGAGGACCGCTTGCGACTCGGGAATGACGCCCTTGAGCTTGATCGCGAGGATCTCTTCGACGTCGGCGATGCTGAGCATTTCGCCCTTTTCCACGCGCTCGGGGTGGTAGCGGGTGATCAGCAGGTGTTCCTTGATCGGCTCTTCGCCGTTTTCGGAGCGGCGCGACTTGCTCGACAGAATGCCCAGCATGCGGTCGGAGTCACGAACCGAGGAGACTTCCGGGTTGGTCACGACGATGGCTTCGTCGGCGAAGTACATCGCCAGGTGCGCGCCTTTCTCGATACCGGCCGGGGAGTCGCAGATGACGTAGTCGAACTGCTCCTTGAGCTCCATCAGGACCTTTTCGACGCCTTCCTGGGTCAGGGCGTCCTTGTCGCGGGTCTGGCTGGCGGCCAGCACGAACAGGTTCTCAAGGCGCTTGTCCTTGATCAGGGCCTGCTGCAGGTTGGCTTCGCCGTTGACCACGTTGACGAAGTCGTACACCACGCGGCGTTCGCAGCCCATGATCAGGTCGAGGTTACGCAGGCCGACGTCGAAGTCGACGATCACAGTCTTGTGGCCGCGCAATGCGAGGCCGGTACCGATGGCGGCGCTGGTGGTGGTCTTGCCCACCCCCCCCTTGCCGGAAGTAACCACGAGAATCTTGGCCAAGGTGTTTCACCCCTAAATAAACGGGACCCGAAGTCCCAGCAAATGCAAAAAAGGCAACGGTGGAAAAGTTGCTCTTAAAATGGCGGCAGTATCCGTTAAAGACGGGTGATGTTCAACACGTCGCCGACCAGGCTCACCTGCACGCCCGAACCCCACAGCGGGTCGCGGCGCAGGTCTTCGCAGACCTTGTACTGACCGGCGATGGAGACCATCTCGGCAGTCATCTGCTGACAGAAGATCCTGGCCCGGGTGTTGCCCTTGATACCGGCCAGTGCGCGGCCACGCATGGCGCCGTACACATGGATATTGCCATCGGCGAGAAGTTCCGCACCCGGGCTCACCGAGGCGGTCACCACCAGATCGCCGCCCTGAGCATAGATCTGCTGGCCGCCACGTACAGGACTGGTGATGATGCGGGTCGGGCGAACCTCGGGTTCGGCGGCCACAGCGGGTGCCGGAGCGGGCTCGACTTTCTTCACTTCCGGCTCAGGTTCCAGCGGGCGTTCGCGGGCGCCGGAGGGCGGCAGGACCGGCAGGTCGATGGCGATCGCTGCGGCGATGTCCTCGATCCGGCTGGCGCGGATCGCCAGGGTGCGCAGGCCATGGTGACGGCAGATGCGCATCAGCCCTGGCAGGTCGATGGCGCCTTCGTCGGGCGGCAGCTTGTCCAGGGCCAGCACCAGCGGTGTGTTGCTGAAGAAATTGGGGGCCTGCGCCACTTTCGCCGCCAGTTGGCGGTCGAGGGCTTCGAGGTCGTTGCGCGCCAGCTCCAGCACAGTGATGGCGAGCATGCTGCCCTTGAGCTGGAACACGGTGGCGGAGTCGGGTGTCTGGTTGAGGCTCATGGTCTGCATAGACGACTTGTTGCGAAAAAAGTGCCCTGACTTATAACGATAAGACCGATTGGCCGCAACCTGCGGCCAAAGGTTGTAGAATGCCAGGCCTTTGTCCTACCGGAAGCTTCAATGGATCGTCCGCGTTTTCGTCCCTACTTCCTCCATCCGCGTTTCTGGGGCCTGTGGCTCGGCCTGGGCCTGCTGTGGCTGGTCGTGCAGTTGCCTTACCGAGCCTTGCTGCGGCTCGGCAGCGCCCTGGGCGCCGTGATGTATCGCCTGGCCGGCGAGCGTCGGCGTATTGCCGCGCGCAATCTGGAGCTGTGTTTCCCGGCACTGTCCGGCGACGAACGGCAGCGCCTGCTGAAGGAAAACTTCGCCTCCACCGGCATCGCCTTCTTTGAAATGGCCATGAGCTGGTGGTGGCCCAAAGCCAGGCTTGCCCGCCTGGCGCACATCGAGGGTCTGGAGCACCTGCAGGCAGCCCAGCGTGACGGCCAGGGCGCCATCCTCATGGCGGTGCATTTCACCACGCTGGAGATCGGCGCGGCCCTGCTTGGGCAGGAGCACACCATCGATGGCATGTACCGCGAGCACGGCAACCCGGTGTTCGACTTCATCCAGCGGCGCGGTCGCGAGCGGCACAATCTCGACTCCCTGGCGGTGGAACGCGAGGACGTGCGAGGCATGCTCAAGCTGCTGCGCGGCGGGCGGGCGATCTGGTACGCCCCGGACCAGGACTACGGCACCAAGCAGAGCCTGTTCGTGCCGCTGTTCGGCATTCCCGCCGCGACGGTGACTGCGACCACCAAGTTCGCCCGGCTGGGCAAGGCGAGGGTGATTCCGTTCACCCAGAAACGCCTGGAAGATGGCAGCGGCTATCGTCTGGTGGTGCATGCGCCACTCGAGGACTTCCCGGGGGAGAGCGAGGAGGCCGACTGTCTGCGCATCAACCAGTGGGTCGAGAGTGTGCTGCGCGAGTGCCCCGAGCAGTACCTGTGGGCGCACCGGCGCTTCAAGTCTCGGCCCGAAGGGGCGCCGCGGCTGTACGACAAGAAGAAGCGCTGATCCGGGGTAATGGCTGCAGGCCCTTTCGCGCCCCGACTTGCCCGCGAAGGGGCCGATCCTGACAAAACCGACAAACCAGGAAGGAACCGATGGCCCCACCCCCGACAACTGGCCTGATCCTCTCCGGCGGCGGCGCCCGCGCTGCCTACCAGGTCGGCGTGCTCGCCGGCATCGCCGAGCTGCTGCCAGCTGGCGCGCCCAACCCCTTCCCGGTCATCGTCGGCACCTCCGCCGGGGCCATCAACGCCGTGACCCTGGCCAGCGGTGCCACCCGCTTTGGCGATTCGGTGCAGCGCCTGACCCGCTTCTGGCAGAACTTTCGCAGCCACCTTGTGCTGCGCAGCGACTGGCCCGGGGTCGTGCGTCAGGCCAGCCGTTTCGTCAGCCATAGCCTGCTGGGTCTGGGTCGGCAGATGCCGGTGGCGCTGCTCGACAGCAGCCCGTTGCGAGCGCTGCTCAAGGCGCATCTGGACCTGGACGGCATCCACCATGCCCTGGCCAGCGAGCAACTGCGCGCGGTGGCCGTAACCGCCTTTGGCTACGAGTCCGGCCAGGCGGTGACCTTCTATCAAGGCGGCGAAGCGATCGAGCCCTGGCTGCGGCACCGGCGTATCGGTGTGCCCACCGCGCTGAGCGTCGAGCACCTGCTGGCCAGCTCGGCCATCCCGTTGCTGTTCGCCCCGGTGCGCCTGGGTGACGAGTACTTCGGTGACGGCGCGGTGCGTCAGTCTGCGCCGATCAGTCCGGCGTTGCACCTGGGTGCCAGCCGCGTACTTGTGGTGGGGGTCAGCGGTAACCCGCAGCGCCCCGCGCCGCCGATGCACAGTGCGCGGGTGTTCAGCGGGCAGCAGCCGAGCCTGGCGCAGATCGGTGGGCACATGCTCAACAGTACCTTCATCGACAGCCTCGAGGACGATATCGAGTTGTTGCAGCGCCTGAATCACCTGAGCCACCTGATGCCTGCACATCTGGACGCCCGCCGTCTGGGCCTGGCGCCGATCGAAGTCCTGGTGGTGGCGCCCAGCCAGCCGCTGGACGAGATCGCGGCACGTCATCGGCGCGAGTTGCCAGCGGCGTTGCGCCTGTTCCTGCGCGGGCCCGGAGCGACCAGGACCAGCGGGGCCGGTGTACTCAGCTACCTGTTGTTCGAGGCGAGCTACTGCAGTGAGCTGATCGAACTGGGGCGCAGCGATGCCCTGGCCAAGCGCCGGGAGTTGCTGCAGTTTCTAGGATTGGTGGGCTGAGGCCGCAGGGCGGCCCCGCCGCACTCACTCTGAAATCTGCAACTTGCGCGCCTGGGTATAGACGTAGCGCACCTTCTCGTACTCGAACGGCGAGTTGGTCTGGCCATAGCGGAAATTGGTGGTGTAGCGCCGGTCGATCGCGCGCAGCAGGAAGATTTCCGGGTGGTCGGTACTGACCTCGGCGACGTTGAGGAAATTCGCCTCGCGCTCGCCCACGTAGTCCACCACCAGGCCCGTGGTGTCGCGCAGGTTCGAGGGTCCGAGGATCGGCAGCATGATGTACGGGCCTTCCGGAACGCCATAGAAGCCCAGGGTCTGGCCGAAATCCTCGCTCTGGCGTGGCAGCCCCATCTTGGTCGCCGGATCCCACAACCCACCCACGCCGATGAGGGTGTTGAACATCAGGCGCGCAGTGATCTCCGCCGAGCGTTTGACCTTGAGCTGCAACACACTGTTGAACAGGTTGGGCACATCCCCCAGGTTGTTGAAGAAGTTGCTCACCCCGGTGCGCACGAAGTGCGGGGTGATGTAGCGGTAGCCATCGACCGCCGGCAGGAACACCCATTGGTCGAAGCGATAGTTGAAGTGGTAGATGCGCCGGTTCATCGATTCCAGCGGGTCGTAGACGTTCAACGCGGCCAGCGTGGAGCGTTCGAACTCGCGCTGGTCGAGGCCTGGGTTGAATTTCAGCTCGCGCAGCGGGTCGAGGAAACCGTCCGACTCCACGCTCGGCGTGTCGACCACATCGGCTTCGATCACGCTGGTACGCGGTGCGGTTTCTGCTGCCAGGGCACTGGTGCTGACGAGCAGGGCGAGGGCAAGTACGAGTCTGTCAGCCACGGAAGAACTCCAGCATGGCGTCGGCATTGACGCGGTAGTTGAGGTTGCCGCAATGGCCGCCGTGTGGATAAAGGGTCAGCCGGTCGCCAAACACCTTGCGCAGGAAACCGATGTCGCCGGGGCCGAGGATCACGTCGTCGGCGTTGTGCATCACGGCGATCTTCGGGCTGTCGCGCAGGTAGTCGGCCAAGGCGTACAGGCTGACCTGGTCGATCAGTTGCAGCAGGCTGTTGCCGTCGGTGCGCGCACGCCACATGGGGATCACCTGCTCGGTCAGGTAGCAGTCGAAGTCGCATTGCAGGGCACGTTTGAAGAACGGTGTGAGGCTGCTGCCTTCGGTGATCGGGAACTTCGGCGGGATGATCAGGCCGCGGCGGTTGATCAGGTCGGAGGTGAAGGCGATGTCGGCTGCCGAGAAGCGGAACGAGGTGCCGATCAGCATGGCCATCTGTTCGTTGGACAGGTGCTGGCGTGATTTCTGGAAGTCGTAGAGCAGGGCGTCATTGAGGTCGATGTAGCCCTTGTCCTGGAAGTAGCGAGTGAGTTTTTCCAGCATCAGTTCGTAGAACGTGGTGCTGCGGTCGATGCCCTTGACCTGGGTCTGCACCAGTTTGTCGAGGTTGTTGATCGAGGTGTACAGGTTCACCGGCGGGTTGAGCAGCAGCACGCGCTTGAAGTTGAAGCTGCGCCGGGTTTCGTCCAGGTGGCTGACGAACGCGGCATCCAGGGCGCCGAGGCTGTAGCCGGTGAGGTAGAACTCGCTGACCGGCAGGCGCGGGTGCTGGGCGCGTACGGCTTGCATGACCCGATACAGGTCTTCGGCATCCTCGCGGCTTACGCCCGGTGTGGCGAAGCGTGAGGCGGAGCTCATGAAGTCCCAGCTGGTGGGAGAAGACAGCTGCACCACGTGGTAGCCCGCCTGGTAGAACAGTTTTTTCAGGTATTCGGCGATGGTGCTGCTGTAGGGCGCGCCGGTGCCTGCGATGATGAACACCAAGGGCGCTTCGTGGTCCTGGCGTGCCAGGCGGTAGCGGAGTTTTTTCACCGGCCAGAAGTTGTCCGGCAGGGTGAATTCGCGCTCCGGGCGCAGGTTCAGGCTGTAGTCGGACTGGTTGATATCGTCGTCGCTGGGCAGCGTCGGGCGCTGGTCGGGCGGCGTAGTGGCAATGGTCGCCTCGAACGGATTGGTCAAGGGATAGCCGTAGGTGGCGGGGTCTATGTCCCGCGCGGAAGCGGCCGCAGCCAGAAACAGGCCGCACAGCAGGCCGACGAGGCGCAACGGTCGAAGCATGGAGAGTCCCCCGGGAGAACGGCAAGGCAATGTGGAGCTAGGACCATCGCGCCCAAGGCAAAGTTGCCTTGTGCGCTGTCCTTTATTGTTGCGGATGTTGCCGCGAAGTTGGCCGCTGCGGCAATGACCGCTTTCTCGACATTAGCCGAACCGAGCCATTTTGCCTTGCGCGGCAAGCCTGGGGGATTATCCTGAGCGCCGGTTACATTTTCTGGAGCTGTACATGATTCGTTCGTGGCCTGTCGTTGCCTTGCTGCTGTTTTTGCCGTTGTGGCTGGCGGCCAGTTATGGCGTGCGTTTCGGCCTGATGGAAGACGGGCAGTGGGTAGGCCTGTGCGCGGTGCCTGGCGAGCACTGGCAGTGCCAGGCGCGGTCGCTGCTGGGGTTGTGGATTCACTTCCAGGTGATCGGCTGGGTGGCGCTGGGGCTGGCCTTGCTGTGCCAGGTGCTGCCGGGACGGCTTGGTTGGTGGGGGGCGGTGCTGGCGCTGGTGGCTGGGGTGCCGGCGCTGGTGTTGTACACGGCCAGTCTGGCGGTGTTTGCGGTGGTTCTGGCGGGGTTGAGGTTGGTCAGGGTTTCCAGCTAGCAGGTTTTTGCGGGTGTTCTTTTCGCAGGCAAGCCCGCGGAAAGAACACCGCCGTCTCAAGCCCTGCGCAAACTGCGCCAAAGGGCAGCGACCATCAGCACACTGACCGCCAACCAGGCCCAGGCCTGATGGTTGTGCAGCCCTTCCTGATACAACTGCGGCGCAATCCCCGCGCCGATGATGAACGCCAGCAGCGCCACCTCGGCCCTGCGCGCCGCAACCGGCCGCAGCAGGTACACCAGGGCCGGCAGCAGCAGCGCTGCACTGGGGAAGCTGCGATAGCGCGGGTCGAAGACCATTGCCAGCATGCTCACCGCCGCTGCGAACCCCGCTGCCAGCAGCCACCAGCCTGCGCGAGCCTCGAGCCAGACGAACAACCGCTCGCGCCAGCCTTCGCGTCGGGCCAGGGCCAGCGCGGCATGGGCCAGTACCAGCAGGTTCAGGCCTGCCAGCCCTGCCGCCCACAGCCACTCGGCGGCAAAGCGTGCATTGGTGCGCATCAGCTCGCCCCACAGCCCCAGGCTGCCCGCGCCGACTGCCGCCAGCAGCGGCAGCAGCAATGCCGCACGGGCATGCGCCGGGCGCCCGGCCAGCCCCAGGGTCGCCAACACCAGCAAGGTGCTGACCAGCCACCACTGTGGCCACAGTGGCAGGTTGCTGACGGGCCCTTCGAGCACGCCTTTGTCCTGCCGATCAGCGTCGTACAGCCCCCAGTAACCGCCCACGGCGCCTTCGCTGGCGCGTTTCCAGGGCTGGTCGAACGCTTCGATCAGGTTGTAGCGCCAGCCGTTGGCCTCGGCCATCGCGACGAAGCCACGAATGAAGCGCGCCTCGTTGACCCGGCTTGGTTCTGCGGTCTCGCGTTGCCGGCCTTCGCTGGGCCAGCCGGTCTCGCCGATCATGACATCCTTGGGCGCAAAGCGATTGCCGAACACCTGGCGCACCTCGGCGACATGCGCGAGGGCGTCCTCGATCGCGCGTGGATCGTCCTCCCAGTAGGGCAGCAGGTGGATGGTCAGGAAGTCCACCGCCGGCGCCACTTCCGGGTGCTGGAGCCAGAACTCCCAGACATCGGCGTAAGTGACCGGGACCGTCACCTGGCGTTTCACCCGGGTGATCAGTTCGGCCAGGCGTTGGCCTGTGACTTCCTTGCGCAGCAGCGCTTCGTTGCCGACGATCACTGCGCTGACCACGTCCGGGTTGGCGTTGGCCGCCTCGATCAGCAGCGCGACCTCCTTGTCGGTATCCACCGGGTTGGCGTTGACCCAGGCACCGAGCATCACCTTCAGGCCATGCTTGCGCGCCAGCGCCGGAATCGCCTCCAGCCCGGTCATCGAATAGGTGCGGATGCACTGGAAACGCTCGGCCAGCAATGCCAGGTCGGCATCCATGCGCGCAGGGCGCAGGCGAAACGGCTGGTCGAAGGGTGATTGGTCCTTGTCGAAGGGGGTGTAGGAAGCGCACTGCAACTTGTGCGTCGAGCTAGCCGCATCGGGCAGGTGCACCGGCTTGCCCAGGCCATACCAGAGTGCACCGAGACCGAGCAGGGCGAACAGGCAGGTGATCAGGTAGAGGAGGGTGGTGCGGGGCGTGCTTGGCATCGAGCGGTCCATCGTCTGGCGCGGGTCATCGGTTCAGAGTCGCTGATAGTAGCCCGGCGCCAACAGTTTGGCATGCAAGGATCGCGCAGAACCCTGCGCGTGGATGACGCTAATGGCCAAGTGCTGTCGCTTATCGTTGGGTAAAGGTCGCTGACGGAGCAGGTCGCACTGTGTTGCAGGTTGATGATGCAATCTCCAAGACCTGACGAGGGGATGCTTTGATGGCGACTACTACAAGAATGCGACGTTTCCTGGGCGTGACTGGCGCCCTGGTCTTGACCATGGGTGCTGCACAGGCCATGGCCAAGGAAGTAAGCATCGGTTACGTGGACGGTTGGGCCGACAGTGTCGCGACCACCAACGTGGCCGCCGAAGTGATCAAGCAGAAACTTGGCTACGACGTGAAGCTGCAGGCAGTGGCCACCGGTATCATGTGGCAGGGGGTGGCGACCGGCAAGCTCGACGCCATGCTCTCGGCCTGGCTGCCGGTGACCCACGGCGAGTACTGGAGCAAGAACAAGGATAACGTGGTCGACTTCGGCCCGAACTTCAAGGATGCCAAGATCGGCCTGATCGTGCCTGAGTACGTCAAGGCCAACAGCATTGCCGATCTCAAGACCGATAGCAGCTTCAAGCAGAAGATCGTGGGTATCGACGCAGGCTCCGGGGTGATGCTCAAGACCGAGCAGGCGATCAAGGACTATGACCTCACCGGCTACAAGCTGACGGCAAGTTCGGGCGCAGCGATGACGGCGGAACTTGGCCGCTCCTATGCCAAGCAGCAGTCGATCGCGGTGACCGGCTGGGTGCCGCACTGGATGTTCGCCAAATGGAAGCTCAAGTTCCTCGAAGATCCGAAAGGCGTCTATGGCGCGGCGGAAACCGTCAACAGTATTGGCAGCAAGGAGTTGGCGAGCAAGGCGCCGGAAGTGGCCGAGTTCCTCAAGAAGTTCCAGTGGCAGTCCAAGGACGAGATTGGCGAGGTGATGCTGGCCATTCAGGAGGGCGCCAAGCCTGAAGCGGCGGCCAAGGACTGGGTGGCCAAGCATCCGGAGCGGGTCAAGGAGTGGACGGGTAAATAACCGATGGGGCCAGTGGGTACTTTGCGCGGGTAAACCCGCTCCCACAAAGTGCGCATTGGCCCTGACTTTGTTACCCAAACGGTAAAAGACTGTTGCATCTAAGACTAAGGTCGTCTGGTTGGCGTCCACCGGCAGCATAAAGTTAAGGCGGGTTCTCCCCTTACTGTGTTGCTGCTAGGACAAAAACAATGAACGACAGCATCTACCGATCGATACAAGAAAGTCCGCGCTTCAAGGAGCTGGTCACTAAACGCGAACGTTTCGCCTGGCTCCTTTCGGCGATCATGCTCGGCCTCTACTGCGGCTTCATCCTGCTCATCGCCTATGGCCCGCAGATTCTCGGCGCCAAGCTCAGCCCCGGCTCGTCCATCACCTGGGGCATTCCCCTGGGGGTAGGCCTGATCCTCTCGGCCTTCGTCCTCACCGCCATCTACGTGCGTCGTGCCAACGGTGAATTCGATGAGCTGAACAAGGCGATCCTGAAGGAGGCGCAGCAATGATTCGTCACGCCAAAACCCTGGCCGTACTGGCCTGCGGTGCCTTTGCACCCGCCGTGTGGGCTGCCGATGCAATCAGCGGCGCGGTGCAGAAACAGCCGTTGAACATGTCGGCGATCATCATGTTCCTGGCCTTTGTCTGCTTCACCCTGGGGATCACCTACTGGGCCTCCAAGCGCAACAAGTCGGCGTCGGATTACTACGCGGCGGGCGGGCGCATCACCGGTTTCCAGAACGGCCTGGCAATTGCCGGTGACTACATGTCGGCGGCCTCTTTCCTGGGGATTTCCGCCCTGGTGTTCACCTCCGGCTACGATGGCCTGATCTACTCGATCGGTTTCCTTGTCGGCTGGCCGATCATCCTGTTCCTGATCGCCGAGCGCCTGCGCAACCTGGGCAAGTACACCTTCGCCGACGTCGCCTCCTATCGCCTCGGTCAGAAAGAGATCCGCACCCTGTCGGCCTCGGGCTCGCTGGTGGTGGTGGCCTTCTACCTGATCGCGCAGATGGTCGGTGCCGGCAAGTTGATCGAGCTGCTGTTCGGCCTGGACTATCACGTCGCGGTGATCCTGGTCGGCATCCTGATGTGCCTGTACGTGCTGTTCGGTGGCATGCTGGCCACGACCTGGGTGCAGATCATCAAGGCCGTGCTGCTGCTCTCCGGTGCCAGCTTCATGGCGCTGATGGTGATGAAGCACGTGGGCTTCGACTTCAACACCCTGTTCTCCGAGGCCATCAAGGTACATGCCAAGGGCGAAGCGATCATGAGCCCGGGCGGCCTGGTCAAGGACCCGATCTCGGCCTTCTCGCTGGGCCTGGCGCTGATGTTCGGCACCGCGGGCCTGCCGCACATCCTGATGCGCTTCTTCACCGTCAGCGACGCCAAGGAAGCGCGCAAGAGCGTGCTGTATGCCACCGGTTTCATCGGTTACTTCTACATCCTGACCTTCATCATCGGCTTCGGCGCCATCCTGCTGGTCAGCACCAACCCCGACTTCAAGGACGCCGCTGGCGCCCTGCTGGGCGGTAACAACATGGCGGCGGTGCACCTGGCCGATGCCGTGGGTGGCAGTATCTTCCTCGGCTTCATCTCGGCGGTGGCCTTCGCCACCATCCTCGCCGTGGTGGCCGGCCTCACCCTGGCAGGCGCTTCGGCGGTTTCCCACGACCTGTACGCCAGCGTCTGGCGCAAGGGCAAGGCCAACGACAAGGACGAGATCCGCGTGTCGAAGATCACCACCGTCGCCCTGGGCGTCCTGGCGATCGGCCTGGGTATCTTGTTCGAGAAGCAGAACATCGCCTTCATGGTCGGCCTGGCCTTCTCCATCGCCGCAAGCTGCAACTTCCCGGTACTGCTGCTCTCGATGTACTGGAAGAAGCTGACCACCCGCGGCGCCATGATCGGCGGCTGGATGGGCCTGATCAGCGCGGTTGGCCTGATGATCCTCGGCCCGACCATCTGGGTGCAGATCCTCGGTCACGAAAAAGCCATCTATCCGTACGAGTACCCGGCGCTGTTCTCCATGATCATCGCCTTCGCGGGTATCTGGTTCTTCTCGGTCACCGACAAGTCCAAGGCTGCCGATGACGAACGTGCACTGTTCTACCCGCAGTTCGTTCGCTCGCAGACCGGCCTGGGTGCCAGTGGTGCGGTTTCCCACTGATCGTTGATGCCGAGTACGACGCCCCGCCTGCCGGGGCGTCGTCGTTTCTGGCTGATGGCATTTTCCTATCCCTGGGAAATTTCCCAAGCTCGCTGGGAAGGGTCTGAGTTAATGCGTCGATTACTCCGCGAATAATGGGCCAGGTGACGCAGTCAAGCGTTATTCCGCCTCATTACTTCAAGGAGATTTCCTCATGAAACGTCTGTTCATGACCCTGCCCCTCGCGCTGTTCACCGCCGCATCGGCATATGCCGTCGATCCTATCGAAAAGCAGGTCCAGGTCACCGCGCAGGTGCCTACCGATGCCTTCTTCGTCGAGCCGGTGGGCGGCAACTGGATGAACGACCCGCAGGAACTGGCCTGGAACTCGTTCCGCAGCGAACTGCAGCCGATCCGCAAGCAGTTGCAGGTCAAGAGCACCGTCGGCCCGATCACCGCCTACCTGGTGTCGCCGGCGGCGGTCAGCGACGGGGTGAACAGCATCGGCCTGGATGTGTCGGTGGCCGGCACCACGCTCAGCACCACCTCCACCGAAGTCATCAGCGCGGCCCAGGCGGCGCCGGGTGCGGTGGTCGGTTTCGAGATCGCGGCTCAAGCCGCGCCAGCCGGCGGCTATGTGCCCGGCAGCTACCAGGGGCTGGTGAGCATGATGTTCGAAACCGCCATCCCCTGATTCGCCCACTCCCTGCTTTCCATTGCCCGTTGCCGCCTCTGTCTGCTGCTTGTCAGGGCCGGGCGGGCATTGCCTGCCATGATGCCTATGTCAATCTTTCAGCCTATCCCTGTCGCGCTCCGCCATTGCCTGCTCGTGGGCGCCTGCATCGCCTTGATGCCCCGGGTCGGCCTTGCTGCCACTGCGACCCTGGGGCGGGTCGAGGGTTTGCCCCGCGAGTTCGAGGGGCATTTCTTCGATGTGCCGCTGGCGGTGCGGGTGGACCTGGACGGCCGCTACCTGGGTGACGCCCTGGTGGTACTGGGGCGTGACGAGCAGGTGCAACTGCTCGAGTTCACCGAGACCGACGAGAGCCGCGAGCCCGAAAGCCTGCGCCAGCGCTGGCAGGAGCGTCTGGCACGACCGCGACCGCTGGGCGATTGTCTGCAGGATTGTCCCGACGGGCTTCAGGCCGTGCACTACAGCCTGGTCAACTCGCAGTTGTCTTTGCTCACCCTGCAGGCCGAAAGCGCCGGGCAGGCACCTCGCTTTCATCGACCGCCAGAGCAGGGAAGCACAGGCCTGCTGCTGCGCAATCAGCTCAATCTGGTCGGTGATGGACGCGGCGGCACGGGGCGCTTTGCATTACAAGGCCAGGGCAGCGTCGGCCACTGGACCGCCCTGGCCGACGGACAACTCGACCGTGGCAGCGAGGCCGACGCCTCGACCCGCTATCACGTCGAGCAGCTGTATGCCGAACGCCTGGTCGAAGATCACTTCTACCGGCTCGGCTACTTCACCCCGAGCGCCCAGGGCCTGACGCGCCAGCCAAGGCTGAACGGGGCCAGCGCCGACACCACGCTGGGGGTGATGTTCGGCAGCAGCGATGGGTTGATCCTGGACACCGGCATGCCCAGCGCCACCCCGATCTACGTCACCCCTGACCGGCCGGCGATCGTCGAGATCTACCGCAACGGTGTGCTGATCAACAGCCAGCCAGTGCAGCCTGGCTTGCAGACCCTGGACACTCGTGTGCTGCCCGGTGGCATCTACGAGGTCGAGGTGCGTCTGGTCGAGGATGGCCAGGTCACCTCGCGCGACCAGGCATTCATCTACAAACCCAGCAACTGGAGCAGCCGCGGCGGACGTTGGCGCTACAACGTCTACCTGGGACGACAGAGCAGCGTGCTGAGCAACTGGTCACGCGAGCATGACGACAGCCTCAGTGGCGGCGTCCTGGCCAACTACCTCTTGCATCCACGCGCAGTGGTGGGGGTTTCCGTGCAGCAGATCGATGAGCAGCAGCAGTTCGGCACCTCGCTGGACTGGGATGTGCACGAGCGCTTCAAGCTGTATGGCAACCTCTATCAGGCCCGGGGCTATGGCAACGGCTACGACCTGCAGGGCGTCGGCAACTTCGAGCGTACCTCCCTGGTGGCCAGCCACAGCCGCTCCTGGCTCGCCCCCGAGACGACCACCCAGCGCCCTCATGCGACGCAGTCGACCCGGCAGACCTCGGTGTCGCTGAGCCAGCGCCTGGACCCGCGCCACACTGCCAACCTGCGGCTGTCGCACAGCCGCGGAGGCAGCGAGGGCGTGGGCTTGGACCTGGGGTGGTCGTACTACGGGCGGCTGTTCGGCTCCGATGCCAACTGGCGGCTGTCGGTGTTCGACCGTCCCGGTACGCTGGCCACCGGCGAGTCACGCAGCCGCGGGGTCAACCTGGCCTTGAGCATGAGCCTGGGAGGCGGCAAGGGGCGGCGTTTGTCGGCGACCGTCGGCACCCGCACGTCTCGCGACGGCGGGCGCGACGTCAACACCTCGCTGGCCTACCAGCAAGACCTCGAGCTCGGGCCGCTGCGCAGTGTCGGTGCAACGATGAGTGCCGACCGCTATGGCGTGGGGCTCGGCGGCGATACCCAGTTCGAAAGTGAGGTGATGCATGGCGATGCCTACGTGCAGCAATCCTCCTACAACGGCGAGTTCAGTGGTGGGGTGAACCTGGAGAGCCTGCTCGCGCTTGGGGGCGGCAAAGTCGCCCTGAGCGGCCAGTACCTGCCGCATCAGGCGGGCCTGATCGTCGACGTCGACAGTGACTTGCCCGACCTGAAACTGCATGCCGACGACCCCAATGGCACCACGTCACTCCTGCGCCCCGGGCGTAACGTGATACCGGTCGCGGCCTACAAGCCTGGCAGCGTGCAGTTCGATTTCGACGGTGTCGACGCGACGGCGGCGCTGATCCAGCCCGCCAGCCTGGATTACCACCTCAACCGAGGGGGTATCGCTTATCGCCAGTTGCGGGTGATGCGCACGGTCATGGTGCTGGGGCGGTTGTTCGACGACAAGGGCCAGCCTTTGCGTGGCGCGCAGGTGATCAATGACGCCAGCCGCAGTGTCACCGAAGTCGATGGTTTCTTCGCTGTGGAAATGAGCGAGTCGACACCGACCCTCGAAGTGCGTCTCAAGGGGGCCGCGGTCTGTCTGCTGGCGCTGGACACCTCGCGGCTGGTACGTGAAGGCGACGTATTGCTGGCTGGCGACCAGCAGTGCCGGCGTGGCGAGCTGGCAGGCGAGAGCAGGGCGGGCATGGATACAGGCAGTTGAAGGGAAGAGCAGTTTTTCCTGCTTTTTGTAGGAGGTTTCTCATCACGTTTTGGGAAGTGTCGTTCGCATCGCTGCATGGCCACGTGATCGACGCCCCCCTAATATCCTATTGAATATATGGAGATTTATCGCATGGGTATCCGTAGCCTGATGGCCCTGCTGCTGGCGCTGCCGTTGTCACTTCACGCGGCCCCCGAACTGAATATCGGTGGCCTCTACGACTACCTCGAAGGTGATCGCAGCACCCTGCTGAAACGGGTGCGCAATGGTGGCGATACCACCGCCTTCGTCAAGATCAGCGTTGTGGAGCTGGTGTACGACGCCGACGGTCAAGCCCGTGAAGTCGCGACCGATGGATTGGCGCTCGAGCAGCGAGGGCTGGTGGTCAGCCCCGCGCGGCTGATCGTGCCGGCTGGTGGAATGCAGGCTGTGCGCCTGCTCTATCGCGGCCCGCGAGACCAGGAGCGCTATTACCGCCTGCGCTTTTTACCGGTGCTGCCTGAGCGCGGCGATGACTTTGCCGTCGATGAACAACAGGCGCGCAGCTACCGTGAGCACTTGCAGGCCGGGGTCAACCTGCTGGCCGGTTACGGCTCGCTGCTGTTCGTACGTCCGCAGCAGCCACGCTTCGATACCCGGATCCGCCGCCAGGGTGGTCAACTGGAGGTGACCAACGCCGGCAACGCCAGTGTGGTCCTGGATCGTTTCCGTCAATGCCACGCGTCGGCGCAGACCTGTGACGCGGCCACCAAGCATCACTTGTTGCCGGGGCGTAGCCGACAATTCAATGGCCATGTGGAAAAGGAACATCGCTTCGACCTGCATGAAGGGGCCGAACGCCGCGATGTCGTGGTGGAAGGATGAGCCGCCTTGCAGGACGCGGTCGCCTTGCGCATGTCGGTGGCACCTGGCTATGGCTCATGCTGCTCGTCGCACCGGTGGCCCCTGCCCTGGAGGTGACCTTGACTGCAAAATACCATGGCGGTGGGTCGGGACGGTTCGAGAATACTACGCCGCCTGGAGGGCTCTGCCAGAGCTGGGGTTCGACTTGCCGTAACCAGATGACCGTCACCCTGCCTATCACCTATACCAAGACCACGATCCGGACAGCTTCGGATGTGCGCGATACCTTTTTCGTCAAGGTTCCTGCTCGACGGGAGATCGAGGTGCGCTCGGACGACGGGCTCGAATCCCGGCGCATGGTGTTCGAATGGACCGCGCTCAGCCAGCGCGTGCTCGGCGCGAATCTCAATCGACATACGCTTTATCAGGCCACGCCGGAGGGCGGCTGCAGCAGTATCGGCAGCGTATCGCAGTTCCGTCCGGCCCTCGTCTCCTACCTCTGGCGCATCGGCGATCCGATCTCGCCGGGTGCCTGCACTGCAGATGGTGGTTACGCTGCTGCGGGCTTCAGCCAGAACCTCGACGTACAGGAAACCAGCGTCGCCTTCCAACTCGACCTGCCACCGCCTTACCGCCTGCGTTCTGGCACCTATCGAGGCTCCACCACCTACCGCATCGGCCCGGGCATGGACTTCGACTTCGGAAATGGGGTGTCGGCGCTCAGCGGCGATACCCTGACCGTCAATTTCGAACTGGATGTGCAGCATGCCTTCGTGTTCGAGTTTCCCCCAGGCTCCGACCGTGCCGTGCTCGAGCCCCGGGGCGGCTGGCAGGCATGGCTGGGCGGTGGTCGGGTTCCACAGCGGCTTTATCGCGACCTGCCTTTTCGGGTGTGGTCGACCGGCCCGTTCAAGGTCTACAAGCTGTGCCAGTACGACAGTGGTACGCAGTGCGCGATCCGAGATGCCGCCAGCCATCAGGCCGACCTGGGAGTGGCACTCAGCCTGCCTGGCGGGATCCAGCATGGGGGCGGCGCGGTGCAGCGACTGCCGCTACCCACGGGGCGCGCCATGGCAGTGCAGTTCGAATCGGTACAGCCGGTGGCGAACCGCCCCGGGCAGTTGCACTTCGCCATCGAATCCGATCAGGTACGCGGCATGCTGGCCAATGCCGGAAGCACCTACACTGGCCTGGTTACCGTCGTTTTCGATGCCGAGTTGTAGTCCATGGACATGACGAGCGAGGAACGAGCATGAGCAGGGTACTGGTGGTCGACGACCACCCTTTCATCCGCTCGACCGTGTGCATGCTGTTGCGCCAGGAACGGCTGGAGGTCGTCGGGCAGGCGGACAATGGTATCGATGCACTGCGGTTGATGCGTCAGGAACCGGTGGACCTGGTGATCCTGGACATCACCATGCCGGGCCTGGATGGCCTGGAGGTGATCGCCCGGATGCGCAGCCTGGAGCACCCGGCCAAGTCGCTGATCCTCACCTCGCAACTGGCCGAGGCCTATTCGCTGCGTTGCATGCAGGCCGGCGCTGCGGGCTACGTGTCCAAGACCGATGATCTTGGCGAACTGAACAAGGCGGTGCGCGCGGTGCTTTCCGGTTACACCTACTTTCCGCAGGTGACGCTCAGCTCGGTGCACCGGCAGGATCTCAAGGCCAGCGAGGCACAGTGCATCGCCAGCCTCACCGACCGTGAACTGATGGTTCTGCAGCAGTTGGCCAGGGGCTTGAGCAACAAGGCAATTGGCGATGCGATGTTGCTGAGCAACAAGACCATCAGCACCTACAAGAGCCGTCTGCTGGAAAAGCTGCGGGTCCGTTCGCTCATCGATCTCGCGGATTTCGCCCGCCGCAACCTGCTGATCTAGAGCTGTCCAGTGCTCGGGCGAGCCCTGTCGCTGGCGCTGCTGTTGTGCCTGATCGCCCCGCCGGTGGCGGCTGCCACCCAGTTGCATTCGTGGGTTGTCCTGGAGGGGCCGACCATCGAGCCGACGCAAGACGCCCTGCGCTGGTTGTGGGAGCGAGGTCGGTTGCGCCTGGGTATCGTCGAACGACACGATCCCCCTTTCGACCTGCTGGGCACTGGCCAGACCTATGAGGGCATCACTGCCGACTACGCCAGCCTGGTGGCGGCGCGTTTGCGCCTGCCGGTCGAGGTGCAGGTGTTTGCCTCGCAGGATGAAGCCTTTGCAGCGTTGCGTGATGCACGCGTCGACCTGGTCGGCTCGGTGACTGCACGCCAGGCCCAGGATGCGGGGCTGCGCTTGTCGCACCCCTATGCCGAGGATCGGCCCATGCTGATGGCGGCTCGGCCGACCAGCGTACCTGGTCGAGGGCATGAGCCCGGTATGCGCCTGGCCATGGTTGAAGGTTATCGCCCACTGGAGCAGGTTCTGGCGGTCTACCCGCTGGCGCAGGTCCAGTGGCATGCCTCGCCGTTCAGTGCCATGGCCGCGCTGGTACTGGGCCAGGCCGATGTGTACATCGGGGATGGCCTCAAAGGGCGCTACCTGCTGGGGCGCAGTCAACTGTTCGGGGTCGAGGCGGTCGGTCACGCAGACCTGGATTCACAAGCGATCGGTTTTGCCATGCTCGACTCGACCGGACCGCTGGCGGCCCTGGTCGATGACGCCCTCGCCAGCCTTGGCGAGCCCCAGCATGAGCAGATCCGCCGACGCTGGAGCCCTTTGGTAATGGCGGCCTACGATCCTGCGGCCTTGCAGTTGAGCACTTCCGAGCAGCGCTGGATCGCTGACAATCCTGTGGTCAAGGTGGTGCTGGACGAACAGTTGCTACCCCTGAGCTATCGCGATGCCAAGGCGGGGCTGCAGGGGCTTAGCCTGGACATCCTGCAATGGGTCAGCCAGCGCACCGGGTTGCGTTTCGAGGTGCAGGGCACAGGCACTATCGAGCAGATGATCGAGTGGGTACGTCAAGGGCGTGCGCAAGTGATTGCCGGTTTGGCCTACAGCCCGCAACGGGCCCGCGAGCTGAGTTTCAGTCGGGCTTACCTGAGTGCGTCAAGGGTGCTGGTGACACGTGAAGACGCCCCCGGCCCCGCGAGCCTGGCCGGGCTGGAGGGGCACCGACTTGGCGTGATCCTGGGCAGTGCCGTGCCGGACCTCCTGGCCCAGCGCTACCCGCGTATCCGCTTGCAAGCCTATGACGGGGCGCTGGAGGCCCTGCACGCGGTCGCACGCGGCCAGGTGAGCGCGGCGGTGCTGACCTACGACGATGCGCGGCCGATGATCGCTCGATGGTACCCGGGGCGGGTGAAGATCGCGGCCAGCGTATCCTTGCCACCGGCTCACTTTGCGTTGGCCACGGCGCGCGGCGAGCAGGAGTTGCAGAGCATCCTGAACAAGGCTCTGCTCAGCCTCTCCCCACAGGAAACCGATGCCCTGGTGCGCCGCTGGCGCAACCCGCTGATCGTGGGGGACGGGGTCTGGTCACGCTATCGTGGCAAGATCCTGGGAGGCTTCGCGGCGGCCTTGAGCCTGCTGTTGCTGGCGCTGGTATGGATCCGTTACCTGCGCCGTCTGCAGCGAGAGGCGGCACGGGCGCGCCGCGAGGCTGAGGCGGCGAACCAGGCCAAGACGGATTTTCTCACCACCATGAGCCATGAAATCCGCACCCCGCTGCACGCCGTGCTGGGCATGCTTGAACTGGCCCAGCGCAAGGCGGGCCAAGGTGTCCTCGACCGCATGGCCATCGAGGTGGCCACCGATGCCGCACGCGGCCTGCTTGAGCTGGTCGGTGACATTCTCGATGTCAGCCGGATCGAAGCCGGACGTTTGCAACTGGCGCCGCAGCGGGTCGTGCTGGGTGAGCAGGTGGCCAGCGTGGTTCAGTTGTTCGAAGAGCAGGCGCGGGCCAAGGGGCTGGTGTTGGAGCTGGACATGCGCGGTGCACAGGCGTGCGAGGTCATGCTCGACCCTCTGCGCTTCAAGCAGATCCTCGCCAACGTCCTGAGCAATGCGATCAAGTTCACTGGGGAGGGCCATGTCCGGGTTGATTTGCAGGCGCGTGCGCAGGGGGCCAGGCTGACGGTCGAGCTGGTCGTGGAGGATACCGGGATCGGCATTGCCGCCGATGAATTGGCAGTTCTTGGCCAGCTCTTTCGCCAGGCCAGCAACCAGCGGCAATCGCCACGGCAGAGCGCCGGGCTGGGTCTGGCCATCAGTCGCAGCCTGTGCCAGATGATGGGGGGGCACCTGAGGCTGGACAGTGTGCTGGGGCAGGGAACACGCGTGTGCATCCACCTTGAGTTGCCCTTGCTGACCGCGCAGGAAGCCCGTGAGGGGCCGACCGCGCCCACAGCCATGGCGCACTTCGCCAGATTGCGGGTGCTGGTGGTCGATGACTATCCGGCCAACCGTCTGCTGCTGGCCCAGCAGCTCGATTACCTTGGCCATCAGGCCCGCGTCGCCGAAGATGGCACGCAGGCCTTGCGCTTGTGGCTCAAGGAGCATTTCGATGTGGTGATCAGCGATTGCAGCATGCCACGCCTCGGTGGGCAGGCGCTGGCGCGGGCAATCCGCGAACATGAGCGGCGCAGCGAGCGTCCGCGCTGCCGGGTCATCGGGCTCACGGCCAGCGCCCTGGCCGATGAGCGAAACCGCTGCCGGGCGGCGGGCATGGACGCTTGCCTGTTCAAACCGCTGGGGCTGCAAGACCTGGAGCGGGTGCTGACGGCCTGTCGACCACCCTCGCGAGCGACCGCATGCGGGCAACCGATCCTGGACATGGCCCATTTGACGCGTCTGGTGGGCAAGGACCAGGCTGCGCTCAATGCCTTGCTGGCCGATTTGCGCAGTAGCAATCGCAGCGACCTCGAGCGTCTGCAGGCGTTCAGGCACCAGCCGCGGGCGCTTGCGCAACTGGCCCACCGGGTCAAGGGCGCTGCGCGCATCGTGCGCGCCCGCACCTTGGTGACGTTGTGCGAACGTCTCGAACGGACCTGCGCCGAGCCGTCCCCTGCACCGGTGAAATTGGGCGCAGATGTGCGCGCCTTGCGCACAGCGATGCAGCAACTGGATCGCCAGCTCGAGCGCCACGCCGCCGCTGGCGGCATGGCGGTGGCGTCATATCATCCCGAGCAACAACAGCACCAGCAGCACCACCAGTACAGCGCCGACGATGCCGGACGGGCCATAGCCCCAACTGCGCGAATGGGGGAAGACCGGTAAGCCACCGATCAGCAGCAGGATCAGAATGATGATGAGGATCGTGGTCATGGGCGAAGTCCTTGCGTGATTGAGGGGCAAGGGCCTGGAACTGCTGGCCTCTTGTAGATTCGGACTGGTGCCGCTTGGGAAAGATTCCATTGGTGTGCGGCTTCTTCGCAGGATCGATACTGACCAATGGGTCATGCCCATCCATTCACTATCCTGATGAACCCTGCCTGGCTGGCCGACGTTGATTAGACTCGGTTGCAATTCAGTCGGCACAAGGCCCGTCACCATGCAAAACCGCATCATGATCACAGGCGCAGGTTCCGGCCTGGGACGCGAGATCGCCCTGCGCTGGGCTCGAGAGGGTTGGCGCCTGGCGCTGGCCGATGTCAGCGATGCAGGCCTGCGCGAAACCCTGGAGCTGGTACGTGCCGCAGGCGGCAGTGGTTTCGTGCAGCGTTGCGACGTGCGTGACTACAGCCAGCTCACCGCCCTGGCCCAAGCCTGTGAGGAGCAATTCGGCGGCATCGATGTGATCGTCAATAACGCAGGCGTCGCCTCGGGCGGGTTTTTCGCCGAGCTGTCGCTCGAGGATTGGGACTGGCAGATCGCAGTCAACCTGATGGGCGTGGTCAAGGGCTGCAAGGCGTTTCTGCCACTGCTCGAGCGCAGCAAGGGGCGCATCATCAACATCGCCTCGATGGCGGCGTTGATGCAAGGGCCGGGGATGAGCAACTACAACGTCGCCAAGGCCGGAGTGCTGGCGCTGTCGGAAAGCCTGCTGGTGGAGTTGCGCCAGCTAGAGGTGGGGGTGCATGTGGTGTGCCCGTCGTTCTTCCAGACCAATCTGCTCGACTCCTTCCGCGGGCCGAATCCTGCGATGAAGGCGCAGGTCGGCAAGCTGCTGGAGGGCTCGCCGATCACCGCTGCCGACATCGCCGACTACATCCATGCCCAGGTCGATGCCGGTGAGTTCCTGATCCTGCCGCACGAGGCCGGGCGCGACGCCTGGCGCCTGAAGTGCGAAGCCCCGCAGGTGTTGTATGACGAAATGGCCGCCATGGCGGTGAAGATGCGAGCCAAGGCGCGCTCGGGTCACTAGGTTTTTGTGGTGTCGGTCTGTAGGCGTTTTTACCTTGCTAGGTAGGTCCGGTCTTTTTCATGGGTGAATGATTGAATAGGCCGGAACCCCAGCGCAGGCTCGGGTTTTCCCTCGATCTGGAGGATCGGAGCATGCTGGTAATCGGACGCGAAATCGGCGAGGTCATCACCATCGGCGAGAACATCCGCATCAAGGTGATGGCCGTAGAAGGCGGGGTAGTGCGCTTCGGGATCAGTGCACCGCGTGAGGTGGTGGTGCACCGCTCGGAGATTCACAAGCGTATCAAGGAGCAGGAGCTGGAGCGCAGCACTTCGGCTTAGGGGCTGTCTGAAATGTGTCTGCGCGAAGGCCAGACAAGGCGAAACGGGGGGAGGAACGCCCGGGGTCGCGCACGACTGTAC
>NZ_JBNFMU010000065.1:0-2834 GCF_049942315.1 Pseudomonas wayambapalatensis | reverse complement strand
CCTGTGGAAAAGTATTGGCCTATTCGCGGGCAAGCCCGCTCCCACAGATACAGCGCAGCCTTGAAGACTATGAGACCCCTGTGGGAGCGGGCTTGCCCGCGAAGAGGCCGGCATAGCCGCTACAACGCTTACTGAATCTGCTCCGGCGTCACGATCACCCAGTTCTTGTCCGCCGTCACCGGCAACCCTTCCTTCGCCTGCGCCGCCGCATGCTTGGCGATCATTCCGTTCAGTTGGTCCATGTACTTGGCCTTGCGGTTTATCCACAGGTGGATGCCGCCCTTGCCCACGTCGACCCCATGAAACTGCATGTAGCCGTCGCTGGTTGGCGTATCGCCGCCTACCAGCACCGGTCGCTTCCACTCATCGATGTAGGTCAGGATGGCTGCCTGCTTGCCAGCCATCCAGGTGGCGGGTGTCCACAGATAGGGCGTCAACTCCAGGCCCTCGTTGGCCTTGGCATCATAGTGGCCTTCGCTGATCTGCTTGCGCGCCGTGGTCAGCGCGCCGCTGGAGCGGTCCTTGAGCAGCAGGCTGACGCCGATCACGTTCTGCGGCTTGACGTTGTAGCCATACTTGGGATCGGACGCGACCATGCGCACCAGCTCCTCGGACGCGGCCGAGATCACGTAGACCTCGATGCCGTTCTCCATCAGCTTGTTGTACAGCTCGGCCTGGCCGGTGAAGACCTTCGGCGGCTGCACCTCGATGCTCTTGACCTGATCGCCTTCGAAGTAGGTGCTGGGGACCGGCTTGTTCGAGGCCATCAGCTCATCGACCTGAACCTTCAGTTCCTTGAGCGTGAAGCCCGAGAACACCTGCGCCACCCAGGGGTAGCAGACCATGTCATCGATTTCGCACAGGCGATAGTAGTAGCTGAACAGGCTCTCCTTGTGCTCGGCGGTATCCTTGAACGGGATCAGCTTCAGCGAAGGATCGAGCTTGTCGCGGGTCAGCAGGCCCTTGTTCTCCATGAACGGCAGCAGCGCTTCCTCGAGGTCGTAGCGATAGCTGGTGTTGTCCATGTCGAAGACCGCGTAGTTACCCTTGTGGGCATTGGCAGCGATCATCGTGTCGAGCTGTTTGGCGGCCTCGGCGGGCCAGTGCTTGAGTTCGGTAGCCGCCCAGGTGCTGGCACTGAGCAGTAGGGCGAGACCGCCCGCGAGGAGTTTCGGAGCAGACATCATGTGCGTTCTCCAGAGACATGGCCGCTCAAGCCTAGACCGCCTGCATGACAGGCAGACGTCTGGCACCGACCTCGAAAGAGCCCGAAACGGCATGTTCATTGGCAACCGCGACAGCCCGTTATTCCATAAACGACTATCTAAATTACATTTAGATATAAATTCGTTTGTTTTCAGACTGTTAGCATTTCCGTTCGCAATCGCTCACAGAGGCGATTCCTACTTTTGCTTCACGGAGCTTCAATGAACCTGCCGCTTTCCCTCAACCTGCTGGCGTTCCTGGCCCTGCTGCTGGGCCTGGCGCAAACCCGTCGCACCGACTGGAGCCTGGCGAAAAAAGTGCTGCTTGGCCTGGTGCTGGGCGTCCTGTTCGGCCTGGTGCTGCACAGCCTGTACGGCGCAGGTCATCCGGTGCTCAAGGCGACCATCGCCTGGCTCGACCTGGTCGGCAACGGCTATGTCGGCTTGCTGCAGATGATCGTCATGCCGCTGATCTTCGCCTCGATCCTCAGCGCGGTGGCACGTCTGCACAACGCCTCGGCCCTTGGCCGGATCAGCGTGCTGAGCATCGGCACCCTGCTGCTGACCACAGCCATTGCCGCACTGATCGGCATCGCCCTGACCAACCTGTTCGGCCTCAGTGCCGAGGGCCTGGTCGCAGGCGTCCAGGAAACCGCGCGCCTGCAGGCCATCAACAGCGACTACGCAGGCAAGGTCGCCGACCTCAACATCCCGCAACTACTGCTGTCGTTCATCCCCAGCAACCCGGTGGGCGACCTGGCCCGGGCCAAGCCGACCTCGATCATCAGCGTGGTGATCTTCGCCGTGTTCCTCGGCCTTGCTGCCCTGCAACTGATCAAAGACGACAAGGACAAGGGCGAGCGCGCCCTGTCGGCCATCGACGTGCTGCAGGCCTGGGTCATGCGCCTGGTGCGCCTGGTGATGAAGCTCACGCCTTATGGCGTCCTGGCGCTGATGACCAAGGTGGTGGCCAGCTCGAACCTCGATGACATCCTCAAGCTGGGCAGCTTCGTGGTGGTGTCGTACATCGGCCTGGGGCTGATGTTCGTGGTGCACGGGGTGATCCTGGCGTTCACTGGCGTCAGCCCGCTGCGCTTCTTCCGCAAAGTCTGGCCGGTGCTGACCTTTGCCTTCACCAGCCGCTCCAGCGCCGCCAGCATCCCGCTGAACATCGAGGCGCAGACGCGCCGCCTGGGCGTGCCACAGTCGATCGCCAGCTTCAGCGCATCGTTCGGCGCGACCATCGGCCAGAACGGCTGCGCCGGCCTGTATCCGGCAATGCTGGCGGTGATGGTGGCGCCGGCCGTGGGCATCGACACCTTCGATCCACTGTGGATCGCGACCCTGGTAGCCATCGTCACCCTGAGCTCGGCAGGGGTTGCCGGGGTCGGAGGCGGCGCGACCTTCGCCGCGCTGATCGTGCTGCCGGCCATGGACCTGCCGGTCGAGCTGGTGGCGCTGCTGATCTCGGTAGAGCCGCTGATCGACATGGGCCGCACCGCGTTGAACGTGAATGGCTCGATGACCGCAGGCGTGGTGACCAGTCAACTGCTCAAGCAGACCGACCAGCAAGTACTGGCCGGGGACGAGCATGCCGAGCTGAGTCACTCCTGAGCAACACTTGCCCTG
>NZ_JBNFMU010000064.1:0-12035 GCF_049942315.1 Pseudomonas wayambapalatensis | reverse complement strand
TGGCGCGCCAGCTGCACGTTGTTGCCCACCTCAGGGTGCACGTCCAGCGGCAGGTGGAACGCCAGGAGGCTGATGTCATGCTTGAGCAGGGTCTTGATGCGCCGCTGCTTGATCCCGGTGATGCATGGGCTCTCGCCCTTCCAGAAGTAGCCGTGGTGGACCAGCACCAGGTCGGCCTCGGCTTCGACTGCAGCGTCGAGCAAGGCCTGGCTGGCCGTGACGCCCGTGACGATACGACTGACCTGCGGACGCCCCTCGACCTGCAGGCCGTTGGGGCAATAATCCTGGATCTTGGCACTGGACAGGTAGCGCTCGGCTTCCTCGACCAGGGTGCTCAGGGCGACGGCCATGGAAAAATCTCCTTGTAATTCGGTGCTTCAACGGGCGCCAGGCCTCGTATACTGAGCGCCATTATGGGCCGTCGCCGGGTTCGGGGAAACCGGCGCCCCGACTTGTCCGCGAAAGCTGCACCGCAATCCATACCATCGCCGATCACCGAGGTGTATGATCGCGCGCGTTTGCGCCACGGCCCTCGCCCTATTTCCAGGATTCATTCGATGCTCAAGGCTTTGCGTTACTTTGGCTGGCCCCTGCTCACTGGCGTACTGATCGCCGCACTGATCATCCAGCGTTTCCCGGAATGGGTCGGCCTGCCCAGCCAGGACGTCAACCTGCAACAGGCACCGCAGACTTCGCGGATCATGCAGGGCCCGGTCAGCTATGCCGACGCCGTCACCCTGGCGGCGCCCGCCGTCGCCAACCTGTACACCACCAAAGTGGTCAACAAGAGCGCCCATCCGCTGTTCGAAGACCCGCAGTTCCGCCGTTTCTTCGGCGACAACCTGCCCAAGCAGCGACGCTGGGAATCGAGCCTGGGCTCGGCGGTGATCATGAGCCCCGAAGGCTACCTGCTGACCAACAACCACGTGACCAGCGGTGCCGACCAGATCGTGGTAGCGCTCAAGGATGGCCGCGAGACCCTGGCCCGGGTCATCGGCAGCGACCCGGAAACCGACCTCGCGGTGCTGAAGATCGACCTTAAGAACCTGCCCGCCATCACCATCGGCCGCTCCGACAACATCCACATCGGCGATGTCTGCCTGGCCATCGGCAACCCCTTCGGTGTCGGCCAGACCGTGACCATGGGCATCATCAGCGCCACCGGCCGCAACCAGCTGGGGCTGAACAACTACGAAGACTTCATCCAGACCGACGCGGCCATCAACCCGGGCAACTCCGGCGGTGCGCTGGTCGACGCCAACGGCAATCTGATCGGCATCAACACCGCGATCTTCTCCAAATCCGGTGGTTCGCAGGGCATCGGTTTCGCCATTCCCGCCAAGTTGGCGCTGGAGGTGATGAAGTCGATCGTCGAACATGGCCAGGTGATTCGAGGCTGGCTGGGCATCGAGGTGCAGCCATTGAGCGAGGAATTGGCCGAGTCGTTCGGCATGCAGGGGCGTCCGGGTATCGTGGTCGCCGGCATTTTCCGCGACGGCCCGGCCCAGCGTGCGGGGCTGCAACTGGGTGACGTAATCATGAGCATCAATGGCGAGCCGGCCGGCGATGGTCGCAAGTCGATGAACCAGGTGGCGCGGATCAAACCGAGCGAGAAGATCAGCATCGAAGTGATGCGCAATGGCAAGCAACTGAAGTTGATTGCCGAGGTGGGCCTGCGGCCGCCACCAGCGCCAGTGGCGACCAAAGAAGAAAAGTAACAGCAACATGGGGCCGCTTTGCGGCCCCAGTCATATCAGTGCAGGATCTGGCTCAGGAACAACTTGGTCCGGTCACTGCGCGGCCGGTCGAAGAAGTCATCCGGCGAGGCCTGCTCGACGATCTCCCCCTTGTCCATGAAGATCACCCGGTTCGCCACGGTGCGGGCAAAGCCCATCTCGTGGGTCACGCAGAGCATGGTCATGCCGTCTTCTGCCAGGCCGACCATGGTGTCGAGCACTTCCTTGACCATCTCCGGATCGAGTGCCGAAGTCGGCTCGTCGAACAGCATGATCTTGGGCTTCATGCACAGCGCGCGGGCAATGGCCACACGTTGCTGCTGGCCACCGGACAACTGCCCCGGGAACTTGTGCGCCTGCTCTGGAATACGCACACGCTCCAGGTAATGCATGGCGATTTCCTCGGCCTTGCGCTTGGGCATCTTGCGTACCCACATCGGTGCCAGGGTGCAGTTCTCGAGGATGGTCAGGTGCGGGAACAGGTTGAAGTGCTGGAACACCATGCCGACTTCACGACGGATCGCCTCGATCTGCTTGAGGTCGTTGGTCAACTCGACGCCATCGACGACGATGCGCCCCTGCTGGTGCTCTTCCAGCCGGTTCAGGCAACGGATGGTGGTGGACTTGCCCGAGCCGGACGGCCCGCACAGGACGATGCGCTCGCCCTGGCGTACGTTCAGGTTGATATCCTTGAGCACATGGAACTGGCCATACCACTTGTTCACGCCCTGCATCTGGATGATGCCTTCGGGGCCGGCGGGCTGCTTGATCGCTTCACTCATTTCGAAACTCCTAACGCTTGTGGCCAGTGTCCAGCTTGCGCTCCAGGTGCATGGAGTAGCGGGACATACCGAAACAGAAAATCCAGTAGACCAGGGCCGCGAATACGTAGCCCTCGGTCGCCATGCCAAGCCAGGCAGGGTCTGCCGTGGCTTGCCGGGTGCTGTTGAGCAGATCGAACAGGCCGATGATGATCACCAGGCTCGTGTCCTTGAACAGCGCGATGAAGGTGTTGACGATGCCGGGGATCACCAGCTTCAGGGCTTGCGGCAAGATCACCAGGCCCATGGCACGCCAATAGCCCAGCCCCATCGCCGCGGCTGCCTCGTACTGCCCCTTGGGAATCGCCTGCAGGCCGCCGCGAACCACCTCGGCGATGTAGGCCGACTCGAACAGGATCACGAAGATCATCGCCCGCAGCAGCTTGTCGAAGCTCGTGCCCTCGGGCATGAACAGCGGCAGCATCACCGACGACATGAACAGCACGGTAATCAGTGGAATGCCGCGCCAGAACTCGATGAAGGTCACCGAGACCGCCTTGACCACCGGCATACTCGAACGCCGACCGAGGGCCAGCAGAATGCCCAACGGCAAGGCCGCTGCGATGCCCACGGTGGCAATGACCAGGGTCAGCATCAGCCCGCCCCATTGCGAGGTCGGCACCAGCGTCAGGCCGAAGCTGCCGCCGTGCAACAGCAGGTAGGCGAGGATCGGATACAGCACCAGATAACCAATACCGTAGGCCACCTTGCGCGGGAAGCGGCGGATGAACAGCGGTGCCGCGGCGATCACGCCCAGCCACACGGTCAGGTCGACCCGCCAGCGCAACTCGCTCGGGTAATAGCCGTACATGAACTGGCCGATGCGTTGCTGGATGAACACCCAGCAAGCGCCGTCCTTGGTGCAGTCGGCGCGGGTCGTGCCCGTCCAGTTGGCGTCCAGGAACGCCCACTGCAACAGTGCTGGCACGATCAGCCAGACCAGGTAGACCGCGAACAGGGTCAGCAGCGTATTGATCCAGCTGGAAAACAGGTTGGCGCGCATCCACGCCAGCACGCCGACGGTCTTCACCGGTGGCGGCATATCGGGTTTGAAAACATGGGAAGTCATGCGCCTGTCCTCACCGCTCGATCAGCGCAATGCGCTTGTTGTACCAGTTCATCAGCAACGAGATGCTGATGCTGATCGTCAGATACACACCCATGGTGATCGCCATGACCTCGACCGACTGGCCGGTCTGGTTCAGCACCGTACCGGCAAACAGCGACACCAGTTCCGGATAGCCGATGACCGCCGCGAGCGACGAGTTCTTCGTCAGGTTCAGGTATTGGCTGGTCAGCGGCGGGATGATCACCCGCATCGCCTGCGGAATGATCACCTTGCGCAAGGTCGGACCTTCGCGCAGGCCCAGCGAACGGGCGGCTTCGGTCTGGCCATGGCTGACCGAGCGGATACCGGCGCGCACGATTTCGGCAATGAAGGCGGCGGTGTAGATCGACAGCGCCAGGGTCAGCGCGAGGAATTCGGGAATCAGCACCCAACCGCCGACGAAGTTGAAACCTTTGAGCTGCGGCACTTCCCACTGCAGCGGGTTGCCGAACAGCAACACGCAGACGCCGGGAATGCCAAAGAGCAGCGCCAGCCCCACCCAGAACTTGTGGAACGGCTGACCGGTTTCATCGAAGCGTTTGTTGGCGTAGCGCACCATCAGGGCGATTGCCACGACCGCCAGCAGCAGCGCCACGACGAACGGCCAGAAAGCTTCGCCGATGGAAGCGCCCGGCATGTTCACGCCACGGCTGCTGATGAAGAACAGGTCATCGATATTGATGCTGCCCCGTGGCCCCGGCAGCGCGGTGAATACCGCGAAGTACCAGAACAGGATCTGCAGCAGCGGTGGAATGTTACGGAAGGTCTCGACATACACCGCCGCCAGCTTGCTGATCACCCAGTTCGAGGATAACCGGGCAACGCCGACGACGAAGCCAAGCACGGTGGCGATGATGATGCCGATGACGCTTGCCAGCAGGGTATTGAGCAGGCCGACCAGCAACACCCGTGCATAGGTGTCGGCTTCGGTGTAGCCGATCAGGTGCTGGGCGATGCCGAAACCGGCACTGCGCTCGAGAAAGTCGAAGCCCGAGGTGATACCTCGGTGCTGCATGTTGGTCTGGGTGTTGTGGATGAGGTACCAGCCCAGGCCGATCACGACCACGACCGTGATGATCTGGAACAGCCACGCGCGCACACGTGGATCGCTCAGGGATAACCCTTTCCGTGCGCCGATATGATTTTGCATGAAATGCCCCGAAAAGAAGGGAGTCGAACGACCCGCGACGGCCGGATGCCGTCGCGGGGGGCAGCCATCAGCGCACAGGCGGTGCGTACTGGATGCCGCCGTTGTTCCACAGGGCATTCAGGCCGCGGTCGATTTCCAGCGGGGTGCTCTTGCCCAGGTTCTTCTCGAACACTTCACCGTAGTTGCCCACTTGCTTGACGATCTGCACCACCCAGTCCTTGGGCAGCTTCAGGTCCTTGCCGTACTCGCCGTCGGCACCCAGCAGGCGAGCGACGTCGGGGTTCTTGGTGGATTTGGCTTCGGCCTCGACGTTCTTCGAGGTCACGCCTGCTTCTTCTGCGTTGAGCATGGCGTAGAGGGTCCACTTGACGATGCTGAACCACTCTTCGTCGCCTTTACGCACGACCGGGCCCAGGGGCTCCTTGGAAATGGTTTCCGGCAGCACCACGTACTCGGTCGGGGCAGCCAGCTTGGAGCGCTGTGCGTAGAGCTGCGACTTGTCGGAAGTCAGCACGTCGCAACGACCGGATTCCAGCGACTTGGCGCTCTCGTCGGAGGTGTCGAAGGTGATCGGGGTGTACTTCAGGCCATTGGCGCGGAAGTAGTCGGAGACGTTCAGCTCGGTGGTGGTACCGGCCTGGATGCAGATGGTCGCGCCATCGAGTTCCTTGGCGCTGGAAACGCCCAGCTTCTTGTTCACCAGGAAGCCTACGCCGTCGTAATAGGTGACACCGGCGAACACCAGGCCCATGCCAGCGTCACGCGAGCTGGTCCAGGTGGTGTTGCGCGACAGTACGTCGACTTCGCCGGACTGCAGCGCGGTGAAGCGCTCCTTGGCGTTGAGCTGGCTGAACTTGACCTTGGTGGCGTCGCCGAACACGGCGGCAGCCACGGCGCGGCAGACGTCGGCGTCGATGCCGACGATCTTGCCCTGGGCGTCAGGGACGGAGAAGCCCGGGAGGCCGTCGCTCACGCCACACTGGACGAAGCCCTTCTTCTGTACCGCATCGAGCGTGGCGCCAGCCTGGGCGGCGCCCACGGTGCCCAGGGTGGCGGCAGCGGTCAGTACTGCCAGCGTGGTTTGCAACATCTTCATCAACAACCTCCAAATGCTCTTGTTGTACCGAGCCGGAATTGCACCGCACCCTTATGAGGCGCATCCGACCCTTGTTGGCTTGTTTTTGGGTCAATTGGCGCAATGGGCTGTTCTGTGACAGCCTTCCATCCACGTGGGCGGGTGTTACCGTTCAGGCCCCCGTCCATCGCATCGGTACGAACGTAGCAAAGCGCGTACCATAGTTACCGCCTTAAGCGTTTAAGCATGCGTCAAGGGGGTAAAGTTGTAGAGTTGCGACATCTTTTTATGGCACTAACCACCAGCGCCTTCTTTTTACGCACTCAATAAGTTCTTACGCACTTTTTCGGAGCAGTCATGAGCAACCCGCTGATTCTCGAACCCCAGAAGACCGCCGACGCCTGTGTGATCTGGTTGCACGGCCTGGGGGCCGACCGTTACGACTTCCTACCGGTGGCCGAATTCATGCAGGAACGTCTGCCAAGTACTCGTTTCATCATGCCCCAGGCGCCAACCCGCCCCGTCACCATCAACGGCGGCTATGCCATGCCGAGCTGGTACGACATCAAGGCCATGACCCCGGCCCGGGCTATCGACGAGACGCAGCTTGAAGAATCGGCCGACCAGGTCATCGCGCTGATCAAGGCCGAACAGGCCAAGGGCATCAATCTGTCGCGGATCATCCTCGCCGGTTTTTCCCAGGGCGGCGCCGTGGTGCTGCACACCGCCTATATAAAGTGGCAGGAAGCGCTGGGCGGGGTGATCGCCCTGTCCACCTACGCCCCGACCTTCAACGAAGGCCACCAGCTCCGCGCCTGCCAGCAACGCACCCCGGCCCTGTGCCTGCACGGTGTGCACGACCCGGTGGTGATCCCGTCGATGGGCCGCACGGCCTTCGAATACCTGAACACCTGGGGCGTCGCCGCGCGCTGGCACGAATACCCCATGGAACACGAAGTAGTGGTCGAGGAACTGAACGACATCCACGACTGGTTGGCCAACCGCCTGCAGTAATCCGACGTGCGCCTGTAGCCACTGGCGCATTGCACTACAGCGAATACTACGCCGAGCCTGAATCTTGCATTACACTGCCCGGCGTACATTCCTTAACCAGTTGACGAGACGACCGTGCTCAAGGCACTCAAGAAAATATTCGGCAAGGGAGACGCCGCCCCGCAGGCCGTCGCGCCCGCTGCCCCCGTGATTGCACCCACGCCTCAGCCCGCACCGGCCCGGCCCCCGAAACCGTCAAGAGCGAAGTCCGCGCCGCGCAGCCAGCCCGAACCTGTGGCCAAGGCCGAAGCCGCGCCTGCCGAGCAGCCGCCCCGGGAAAAGCCCCGCCGCGAGCGCAAGCCCAAACCCCAGGCCAGCCTGTGGAAGCCCGAGGACTTCGTGGTCGAGCCCCAGGAAGGCAAGACTCGCTTCCATGACTTCAAGCTCTCCAACGAGCTGATGCACGCCATCCACGACCTGGGCTTCCCCTACTGCACGCCGATCCAGGCCCAGGTCCTGGGTTACACCCTGCGTGGCCAGGACGCCATCGGCCGGGCCCAGACCGGCACCGGCAAGACCGCCGCGTTCCTGATCTCGATCATCTCGCAGTTGCAGCAGACTCCGCCGCCCAAGGAGCGCTACATGGGCGAGCCGCGTGCGCTGATCATCGCCCCGACCCGCGAACTGGTGGTGCAGATCGCCAAGGACGCCGAGGCCCTGACCAAGTACAGCGGGCTGAACGTGATGAGCTTCGTCGGCGGCATGGAGTACGACAAACAGCTCAAGGCCCTGGAAAAGCGCTACTGCGACATCCTGGTCGCGACCCCGGGCCGCCTGCTGGACTTCCAGCAACGCGGCGAAGTGCACCTGGACATGGTCGAGGTGATGGTGCTGGACGAAGCCGACCGCATGCTCGACATGGGCTTCATCCCGCAGGTACGCCAGATCATCCGCCAGACCCCGCCCAAGAGCGAACGCCAGACCCTGCTGTTCTCCGCCACCTTCACCGACGACGTCATGAACCTGGCCAAGCAGTGGACCACTGACCCGGCCATCGTCGAGATCGAGCCGGAGAACGTTGCCAGCGAGACGGTCGAGCAGCACGTCTACGCCGTGGCGGGCAGCGACAAGTACAAGCTGCTGTACAACCTGGTCACGCAGAACAAGTGGGAACGGGTGATGGTCTTCGCCAACCGCAAGGACGAGGTGCGGCGCATCGAGGAAAAGCTGGTGCGCGACGGCATCAATGCCGCCCAGCTGTCGGGCGATGTGCCGCAGCACAAGCGCATCCGCACCCTGGAAAGCTTCCGCGAAGGGCGCATCACCGTGCTGGTGGCCACCGACGTAGCCGGGCGTGGGATCCATATCGACGGCATCAGCCACGTGATCAACTTCACCCTGCCGGAAGACCCGGACGACTACGTGCACCGCATTGGCCGTACCGGGCGTGCAGGCACCAGTGGTGTGTCGATCAGCTTCGCCGGCGAGGATGACTCCTACCAGTTGCCGGCGATCGAGGAACTGCTGGGGCGCAAGATCAAGTGCGAGATGCCGCCGGATGAATTGCTCACGGCAGTGCCGCGCAAGCATCACTGATCGGTGCTGGATTCTTCGCGGGCAAGCCCGCTCCCACAGGCCTGAAGACAGCGGGGCACCTGTGGGAGCGGCGGTGCGGCGACCCGACTTGCCCGCGAACCGGGGCAACGCCCCGGCCATCAAACAGAGGTTCTACCAGCGCCCGGCAGCCTCCTGGTCACTCTGCTTGCCTTCGACCCACCTCGGCCCTTCCTGAGTGTTCTCCTTCTTCCAGAACGGCGCCCGGGTCTTCAAGTAATCCATGATGAAGTTGCAGGCATCGAACGCGGCCTGCCGATGCGCGCTGGCAACCCCCACGAACACGATCGGCTCACCCGGCTCCAGCGCCCCGATGCGGTGCAGCACCTCGACCTTGAGCAAGGGCCAGCGCTGCTCGGCCTCGACCACGATCTTGGCCAGGGCCTTCTCGGTCATGCCCGGGTAGTGCTCGAGAAACATCCCCGCCACCTCGCGACCGTCGTTGAAGTCGCGCACATAACCGACGAACCCGACCACCGCGCCCACGCCCACATTGGCAGCGTGCATGGCATTGACTTCGGCACCGGGGTCGAACGCCGCCTGCTGTACCCGTACGCCCATGCTCAACCTCCGGTCACCGGCGGGAAGAAGGCGAGCTCATCGCCGTCCTCGACCGGTTCATCGAGCCTGCACAGCTCTTCGTTGCGCGCGCACATCAGGTTCTGCTCGGCCAATACGGCGTAAACGCCGCCTTTGGCCAGCAGCGCCTGGCGCACGTCGTCGAGCACCTTGAAATCCCCTTCCAGGCGCTCGGCATCGACGCCAAGCACCTCACGGTAACGGGCAAAATAGAGGGCCTTGATCTTCATCACCCCTCCACCTTGTAGTGGCCGCTCTTGCCGCCGACCTTCTCCAGCAGGCGCACCTGCTCGATTATCATGCCCTTGTCCACGGCCTTGCACATGTCGTAGATCGTCAGCGCCGCGACGCTGGCAGCGGTCAGCGCCTCCATCTCCACACCGGTTTGCCCGGCCAGCTTGCAGCGGGCAACGATATGCACCACATCTTCGCCTTCGCCAGCCAGCTCCACCTTGACGCTGGTGAGCATCAGCGGATGGCACAGCGGGATCAGGTCGCTGGTCTTCTTCGCCGCCTGAATGCCAGCGATGCGCGCCACGGCGAACACGTCACCCTTGGGGTGCTCGCCATCGACGATCATCCGCAAGGTCTGCGGCAACATGCGCACCCGCGCTTCGGCGATCGCCTCGCGTGCGGTCACGGCCTTTTCAGTGACGTCGACCATGTTGGCGCGCCCCTGGGAATCGAGATGAGTCAGCACTGCTCTGCTCCTGTGAAGGGAAAGCAGAGTGTAAACCTGTGGGTCAGGTTTGCGCAGGGGAATGTGTCGGCAGCTTCGGCCTCATCACCGGGCTTGCCCGCCCCCACAACCGTGTGGAAGCGGGCTTGCCTGCGAATGAGCCAGCCGGGCCTACAGATGCGACTCGGCGTACTCGGCCAGCACCGAGCGCGGCACACCCTGCAAGGTGATGTGCACGCCATGGGGGAAGTCCTTGAAGCGCTCGGTCAGGTAGGTCAGGCCCGAGCTGGTCGCGGACAGGTAGGGGGTGTCGATCTGCGCCAGGTTGCCCAGGCAGACCACCTTGGAGCCAGAGCCTGCACGGGTGATGATGGTCTTCATCTGGTGCGGGGTGAGGTTCTGGCATTCGTCGATCAGGATCAGGCTCTGCTGGAAGCTGCGCCCACGGATGTAGTTCAGCGACTTGAACTGCAACGGCACCCGTTCGAGGATGTACTCGACACTGCCGTGGGTGCTTTCGTCATCCATGTGCAACGCCTCGAGGTTGTCGGTGATGGCGCCCAGCCAGGGCTCCATCTTCTCCGCCTCGGTGCCCGGCAGGAAGCCGATCTCCTGGTCCAGCCCCTGCACGCTGCGGGTGGCGATGATACGCCGGTAGCGCTTGCTGACCATGGTCTGCTCGATGGCAGCGGCCAAGGCCAGGATGGTTTTGCCCGAACCGGCCGCGCCGGTGAGATTGACCAGGTGGATGTCCGGATCGAGCAGGGCGAACAGCGCCAGGCTCTGGTGGATGTCGCGGGGCTTGAGACCCCAGGCTTCCTGATGCAGCAGCGGCTCCTGGTGCAGGTCGAGCAACAGCAGTTCGTTCTCGCGAATGCCCTTGATCCAACCAACGAAGCCTTGCTCGTCGATGATGAACTCATTGACGTGCACGGCCGGCAAGTTATCGATCAGTTGTACGCGATGCCAGGTACGGCCCCGTTCCTGGCGGGTGTCGACCTTGCTGACCCGGTCCCAGAATGAGCCGGTGACCGAGTGATAGCCCTTCGAGAGCAGGGACACATCATCGACCAGTTGGTCGGTGCTGTAGTCCTCGGCAGCGATGCCACAGGCACGCGCCTTCAGGCGCATGTTGATGTCTTTGGTGACCAGCACCACGTCCAGGTCAGCCCGCCTGGCGCGCAGCTCCAGCAGTTGGTTGATGATGATGTTGTCGTTGAGGTTCTCCGGCAGCAGCCGGTTGGGTTCGTTGCGCGGGCTCATCAGGATCGACAGGAAGCCCTTCGGCCCGCCCTTGCCACGCTGGATCGGCACCCCTTGTTCGACATCGGTGGGTGATGCATCGCCGAGGGTCTGGTCGATCAGGCGAATGGCCTGGCGACATTCGGCGGCGATGGATTGTTTACCGGTCTTGAGCTTGTCGAGTTCCTCCAGCACCGTCATCGGTATGGCGACGTGGTGCTCCTCGAAGTTGAGCAAAGCGTTGGGATCGTGAATCAGGACGTTGGTATCGAGCACATACAGGATTGGCTGGTTGGAGGAAGGGTTGCGTCCTTGGTCATCCATACTCGGTCACCTTATGTGAAAGCAGGACGGCACAGCTCGGCTGCACCGCAGAGTGACCGCCGTTCTCCCCGTATCCGCGTCGTTACGGGCGGGGAGCGCACCTGGCAAGGAGGGCCTGGATGACGCCACCTGTGCTGCAGGAATCGGCTGTCCGATTCCTTCATACCGCAAAAGGCGTGACGGAAAAAAGACTTTTTACGCTCCGGTGAAGTTTATTTTGCCGAATGACGATTCGCGCTTGGCGATAAGGTGACGGGGGACTACAGTCAATGTTGGACCCTGGATTTCATGCCTAGCGCAGATGCGCATATTCCATGCAATCCTGCCACCCGATCCCGCTCTGCGCCGTGTGCTGCAACAGCCATTGCAGCGCCGGCTGTGCCTTGGGCAGGGTGTCGTGGAACTGAATCACACCCTTGCGCCATAGCAGCATCAAGGTCATCACCCGCTGGGCCGACTGCTCGGCATCCAGCGCGCTGTCGTCCTGGGCGTCGATGTCCCACAGTGACACCTGCAGCCCTTGCGCCGCCATGAACGCCTCGCCGTCGGCGCGGCGCTGCCCATAGGGCGGGCGGAACAGCGGCACGTACTGCTCGGGCATCAAACCCTGCAACTGCGCCTGGCTGCGCCGCAGGGAGTCCTGCCAGCCCTGCCACTGGGCGTGGGAGCGATACTCCCAGCCCTGAATCCCCACGCACTGCCCGGCGTAAAGCG
>NZ_JBNFMU010000063.1:0-15705 GCF_049942315.1 Pseudomonas wayambapalatensis | reverse complement strand
TGCCGGAAGGCGTTGAGATGGTAATGCCAGGTGACAACATTCAGATGACTGTCACCCTGATCAAGACCATCGCAATGGAAGACGGTCTGCGCTTCGCCATCCGTGAAGGCGGTCGTACCGTCGGCGCTGGCGTCGTAGCGAAGATTATTGAATAAGTAGTTGATTTATCTAAATCAGGCCGGCATAATGGCCGGCCTGATGCAGCGTTACAGGTCAGTAGCTCAATTGGCAGAGCGACGGTCTCCAAAACCGTAGGTTGGGGGTTCGATTCCCTCCTGACCTGCCATTCACCTCGGTGTGATTGGCTTTCTTCTTACAGGATCCTCCCCGATGACTCCCAAAACTGAAGCCCAAGAATCGCGTTTTGATCTGTTCAAGTGGCTGGCTGTAGTTGCATTGGTTGTCGTAGGTGTCGTGGGTAATCAGTATTACTCCGCTGCTCCTATCCTGTACCGCGTTCTCGCGCTGCTCGCCCTGGCAGCTGTCGCAGGCTTTGTTGCTCTGCAGACTGCGAAGGGTAAGTCGTTCTTTGCGCTGGCGAAGGAAGCTCGTACCGAAATTCGTAAAGTCGTGTGGCCAACCCGCCAGGAGACTACTCAGACCACTTTGATCGTTGTGGCTGTGGTGCTCGTTATGGCGCTGCTGTTGTGGGGTCTCGATTCCCTGCTCGGTTGGTTGGTTTCCTTGATTGTTGGCTAAGGGTGTCTCGTGGCTAAGCGTTGGTATGTTGTGCATGCTTACTCGGGTTACGAGAAGCATGTAATGCGCTCCCTCATCGAGCGCGTGAAGCTGGCAGGCATGGAAGACGGGTTTGGCGAGATTCTCGTCCCGACCGAAGAAGTCGTCGAAATGCGCAACGGCCAGAAGCGCAAGAGTGAGCGTAAATTCTTCCCGGGCTACGTCCTGGTGCAGATGGAAATGAACGAAGGGACTTGGCACTTGGTCAAGGATACCCCTCGAGTCATGGGTTTCATTGGTGGTACCGCGGACAAGCCCGCGCCGATCACCGATAAAGAGGCTGAAGCTATCCTGCGTCGCGTTGCCGATGGCAGTGACAAGCCCAAGCCGAAGACGCTGTTCGAGCCGGGCGAAGTGGTTCGCGTCATTGACGGTCCATTCGCTGATTTCAACGGTAGCGTCGAAGAAGTTAACTACGAGAAGAGCCGCCTGCAGGTTGCAGTGCTCATTTTCGGTCGCTCTACTCCGGTAGAGCTCGAGTTCAGTCAGGTCGAGAAGGTCTAACTGAACGACGCATCCCATACCCCGCAGCCCTATGTGCTGCGGGGTTTTGTCGTCACTGGGATAAAACGCAAGTCATCCGGGGAGCCACCAGGCGTTCGAACCCGATTTTGGAGTAGCTCATGGCTAAGAAGATTCAGGCTTATATCAAGCTGCAAGTAAAGGCCGGCCAGGCCAACCCAAGCCCACCCGTTGGTCCAGCACTGGGTCAACACGGTGTGAACATCATGGAATTCTGCAAGGCCTTCAACGCCCGTACTCAGGGTCAAGAAGCCGGCCTGCCGACTCCTGTGATCATCACTGTCTACAGTGACCGTAGCTTCACCTTCGAAACCAAGAGCACCCCTGCCTCGGTTCTGCTGAAGAAAGCTGCTGGCCTGACCAGCGGTTCGGCTCGTCCGAACACCGTCAAGGTCGGTACCGTCACCCGCGCTCAGCTGGAAGATATCGCCAAGGCAAAGCAGGCTGATCTGACCGCCGCTGACCTGGATGCAGCTGTACGCACCATCGCTGGCTCTGCCCGCAGCATGGGCCTGAACGTGGAGGGTGTGTAATGGCTAAGCTGACCAAGCGTCAAAAGGCAATCGCCGAGAAAATCGAAGCAGGCAAGGCCTACAACTTCGAAGAGGCCGCTACCCTGCTGGCTTCGCTGCCGGCTGCCAAATTCGTCGAGTCGTACGACATCGCCGTAAACCTCGGTGTTGACCCGCGTAAATCCGACCAGGTCGTTCGTAGCGCTACTGTGCTGCCGCACGGCACTGGCAAGACCGTACGCGTTGCCGTCTTCACCCAGGGCCCAGCTGCCGAGGCCGCTCTGGCTGCCGGCGCTGACCGCGTAGGTATGGACGATCTGGCTGCCGAAATGAAAGGCGGCGACCTGAACTATGACGTCGTCATCGCATCCCCGGATGCCATGCGCGTTGTCGGTCAGCTGGGTCAGGTTCTGGGTCCTCGCGGCCTGATGCCTAACCCGAAAGTCGGTACCGTGACCCCGGACGTAGCCACTGCCGTCAAGAACGCCAAGGCTGGTCAGGTTCGCTACCGTACCGACAAGAACGGTATCATCCACACCTCCGTTGGCAAGATCGGCTTTGAAGCTGGCAAGCTGAAGGAAAACGTTGAAGCCCTGATCGCTGATCTGAAGCGTATCAAGCCAGCTTCTTCGAAAGGTATCTACGTCAAGCGCGTTACCCTGAGCACCACCATGGGCCCAGGTCTGATCATCGATCAGAGCTCGCTGAACGTGTAATGCAAAGTCGGCGCGGTCTTTCGAGCGCGCCGGCTGCAACAAGATTGGGGTCCCTGCCTGGCGGGGGCTATCCAAGACCGTAGGCGACGCAAGTCTTAAAACACAAGCCTACGCAGATGGTGCTCCCGATTCGCTCGCGAATCAGACACCAAAACGACATCCGGCCTCGGCCAGATGAAACGGTAGAAACCAGGAGTAAACCCGTGGCAATTAAACTCGAAGACAAGAAGGCCATCGTCGCTGAAGTCAACGAGGCTGCCAAAGTCGCTCTGTCCGCTGTCGTGGCCGATGCCCGTGGTGTGACTGTAGGCGCAATGACCGGACTCCGTAAAGAGGCTCGTGAAGCTGGCGTATACGTACGTGTCGTACGTAACACCCTGCTCAAGCGCGCTGTTGCTGACACTGAATTCAGTGTCCTCAACGACGCCTTCACCGGCCCTACCCTGATTGCGTTCTCCAACGAACACCCGGGCGCTGCTGCCCGTCTGTTCAAGGAATTCGCCAAGGGTCAGGACAAGTTCGAGATCAAGGCAGCTGCGTTCGACGGCAAGTTCCTTGCCGCTAACCAGATCGACGTGCTGGCAACCCTGCCAACTCGCGACGAGGCTATCGCACAGCTGATGAGCGTAATCCAAGGTGCAACCAGCAAGCTGGCTCGTACCCTGGCAGCTCTGCGCGACCAGAAAGAAGCCGCTGCTGCCTAAGGCGGCGTAGCTTCTCTCGAAATCAAACGTTTAATTTGATGGCCGTGTAAGGCTGTCCCCCAATACAGGAATTCATAGTCATGTCTCTGACTAACGAGCAAATCATCGAAGCAATCGGCCAGAAAACCGTTCTGGAAATTGTTGAACTGATCAAAGCAATGGAAGAAACCTTCGGCGTTACCGCTGCTGCCGCTGTTGCCGCTGGCCCAGCTGCTGCCGCTGCCGTTGTTGAAGAGCAGACCGAGTTCAACGTTGTCCTGGTTGAAGCCGGCGACAAGAAAGTGAACGTCATCAAAGCCGTTCGCGAGCTGACCGGTCTGGGCCTGAAAGAAGCCAAAGAGAAAGTCGATGGCGCTCCTCAGGTTGTAGCTGAAGGCGTTTCGAAAGAAGCCGCTGAAGACGCTAAGAAGAAGCTGGAAGAAGCTGGCGCTAAAGTCGAGCTGAAGTAATTTCGACTTTGCGACTGCAGCCTGAGCGTCAAGCGTAGGGCTGATGGCTGGTGGCCTGTGCCACCGGCCTTTTTCCGTTATTGGTGGCCGATCAGGTCGGCCCCGATAACGAGCTGCAAGACACCCATGTGGGTGGCGCAAACCAAGGGGTTTGCACGATTTTCTGGCTGCTCCCGCCGGGAGAAGCCAAACAAGCAGGTGACCAAGCTGGGGAACGCTGATGGCTTACTCATACACTGAGAAAAAACGTATCCGCAAGGACTTTAGCAAGTTGCCGGACGTCATGGATGTGCCGTACCTCCTGGCCATCCAGCTGGATTCGTATCGCGAATTCCTGCAGGCGGGAGCATCCAAGGATCAGTTCCGCGACGTCGGTCTGCATGCGGCCTTCAAATCGGTATTCCCGATCATCAGCTACTCCGGCAATGCTGCCCTGGAGTACGTAGGCTATCGCCTGGGCGAGCCTGCCTTCGATGTGAAGGAATGTGTCCTGCGTGGCGTGACCTTCGCGGTCCCACTGCGGGTCAAGGTGCGCCTGATCATCTTCGACAAGGAATCGTCGAACAAAGCGATCAAGGACATCAAAGAGCAAGAAGTCTACATGGGTGAAATCCCCCTGATGACTGAGAACGGTACCTTCGTTATCAACGGTACCGAGCGTGTGATCGTTTCCCAGCTGCACCGTTCGCCTGGTGTGTTCTTCGACCACGACCGTGGCAAGACTCACAGCTCCGGCAAGCTGCTGTACTCCGCTCGCATCATTCCTTACCGCGGCTCCTGGCTCGACTTCGAGTTCGATCCGAAGGACTGCGTGTTCGTCCGTATCGACCGTCGCCGCAAGCTGCCGGCCTCCGTACTGCTGCGCGCCCTGGGCTACAGCACCGAAGAGATCCTGGACACCTTCTACACCACCAACGTGTTCCACGTTTCCGGTGAGAAGCTGAGCCTGGAGCTGGTTGCCCAGCGCCTGCGCGGTGAAGTTGCGGTCATGGACATCACCGACGACACCGGCAAGGTCATCGTCGAGCAAGGCCGCCGTATCACTGCGCGCCACATCAACCAGATCGAGAAAGCTGGCGTCAAGCAGCTGGACGTTCCGCTCGAGTACATGATTGGCCGTACCACTGCCAAGGCCATCGTGCACCCGGCAACTGGTGAAATCCTGGCCGAGTGCAACACCGAGCTGACCACCGATCTGCTGGTCAAGATCGCCAAGGCCCAGGTCGTTCGCATCGAGACCCTGTACACCAACGATATCGACTGCGGTCCGTTCATCGCCGATACGCTGAAGATCGATACCACCAGCAACCAGCTGGAAGCGTTGGTCGAAATCTATCGCATGATGCGCCCAGGCGAGCCGCCAACCAAGGACGCCGCCGAGACCCTGTTCAACAACCTGTTCTTCAGCGCCGAGCGTTACGACCTGTCCGCAGTCGGCCGCATGAAGTTCAACCGTCGTATCGGTCGTACCGAGATCGAAGGTTCGGGCGTGCTGAGCAAGGAAGACATCGTCGATGTACTGAAGACCCTGGTCGACATCCGTAACGGCAAGGGCATCGTCGACGACATCGACCACCTGGGTAACCGTCGTGTGCGTTGTGTCGGCGAGATGGCCGAGAACCAGTTCCGCGTTGGCCTGGTGCGCGTCGAGCGTGCGGTCAAAGAGCGTCTGTCGATGGCCGAAAGCGAAGGCCTGATGCCGCAGGACCTGATCAACGCCAAGCCGGTTGCGGCGGCGGTGAAAGAGTTCTTCGGTTCCAGCCAGCTCTCGCAGTTCATGGACCAGAACAACCCGCTCTCCGAGATCACCCACAAGCGTCGTGTCTCTGCACTCGGCCCGGGCGGTCTGACCCGTGAGCGCGCAGGCTTCGAAGTTCGTGACGTACACCCGACCCACTACGGCCGCGTGTGCCCGATCGAGACGCCGGAAGGTCCGAACATCGGTCTGATCAACTCCCTGGCGGCCTACGCCCGCACCAACCAGTACGGCTTCCTGGAAAGCCCGTACCGTGTGGTGAAAGAGGGTGTGGTCACCGACGACATCGTGTTCCTGTCGGCGATCGAAGAAGCTGATCACGTCATCGCCCAGGCTTCGGCTGCGATGAACGAGCAGAAGCACCTGATCGACGAGCTGGTAGCGGTCCGTCACCTGAACGAATTCACCGTCAAGGCGCCGGAAGACGTCACCCTGATGGACGTTTCGCCGAAGCAGGTTGTTTCCGTTGCTGCCTCTCTGATTCCGTTCCTCGAGCACGACGACGCCAACCGTGCGTTGATGGGTTCGAACATGCAGCGTCAGGCTGTACCGACTCTGCGTGCCGACAAGCCGCTGGTAGGTACTGGCATGGAGCGCAACGTCGCCCGTGACTCCGGCGTCTGCGTCGTGGCTCGCCGCGGTGGTGTGATCGACTCGGTCGACGCCAGCCGTATCGTCGTGCGTGTGGCCGACGACGAAGTCGAGACCGGTGAAGCAGGTGTGGATATCTACAACCTGACCAAGTACACCCGTTCGAACCAGAACACCTGCATCAACCAGCGTCCGCTGGTGAGCAAGGGTGATGTGGTCGCGCGTGGCGACATCATGGCCGACGGCCCGTCCACCGACATGGGTGAACTGGCGCTGGGCCAGAACATGCGCATCGCGTTCATGGCGTGGAACGGCTTCAACTTCGAAGACTCCATCTGCCTGTCCGAGCGTGTGGTCCAGGAAGATCGCTTCACCACGATCCACATCCAGGAACTGACCTGTGTGGCCCGTGACACCAAGCTTGGCCCAGAGGAAATCACCGCGGACATCCCGAACGTGGGTGAGGCTGCGCTGAACAAGCTGGACGAAGCCGGTATCGTCTACGTAGGTGCCGAAGTCGGCGCCGGCGACATCCTGGTCGGCAAGGTCACTCCGAAAGGTGAGACCCAGCTGACGCCGGAAGAGAAACTGCTGCGTGCGATCTTCGGTGAGAAGGCCAGCGACGTCAAAGACACCTCCCTGCGCGTGCCGACCGGCACCAAGGGCACCGTCATCGACGTACAGGTCTTCACCCGCGATGGCGTTGAGCGCGACAGCCGCGCCCTGGCGATCGAGAAGATGCAGCTGGACGAGATCCGCAAGGACCTCAACGAAGAGTTCCGCATCGTCGAAGGCGCGACCTTCGAGCGTCTGCGTTCTGCTCTGAACGGCCAGGTGGTCGACGGTGGTGCGGGCCTGAAGAAAGGCACCGTGATCACTGACGACGTGCTGAACGGTCTGGAGCACGGCCAGTGGTTCAAACTGCGCATGGCCGAAGATGCACTGAACGAGCAGCTGGAAAAGGCTCAGCAGTACATCGTCGATCGCCGCCGTCTGCTGGACGACAAGTTCGAAGACAAGAAGCGCAAGCTGCAGCAGGGCGATGACCTGGCTCCAGGCGTACTGAAGATCGTCAAGGTCTACCTGGCAATCCGCCGTCGCATCCAGCCGGGTGACAAGATGGCCGGTCGTCACGGTAACAAGGGTGTCGTCTCGGTGATCATGCCGGTAGAAGACATGCCGCACGACGCCAACGGTACTCCGGTCGACGTCGTACTGAACCCGCTGGGCGTACCTTCGCGTATGAACGTCGGTCAGATTCTCGAAACCCACCTGGGCCTGGCGGCCAAAGGTCTGGGCGAGAAGATCGACCGCATGCTCGAAGAGCAGCGCAAGGCAGCCGAGCTGCGCACCTTCCTGACCGAGATCTACAACGAGATCGGTGGTCGTCAGGAAAACCTCGACGAGTTCTCCGACGCAGAGATCTTCGCCCTGGCCAACAACCTCAAGAAAGGTGTGCCGATGGCGACGCCTGTCTTCGACGGTGCCAAGGAGCGTGAGATCAAGGCCATGCTGAAGCTGGCCGACCTGCCAGAGAGCGGCCAGATGGTGCTGTTCGACGGCCGTACCGGCAACAAGTTCGAGCGTCCTGTGACCGTTGGTTACATGTACATGCTCAAGCTGAACCACTTGGTGGACGACAAGATGCACGCGCGTTCCACTGGTTCCTACAGCCTGGTTACCCAGCAGCCGCTGGGTGGTAAGGCGCAGTTCGGTGGTCAGCGTTTCGGGGAGATGGAAGTGTGGGCGCTGGAAGCATACGGCGCGGCATACACCCTGCAAGAAATGCTCACAGTGAAGTCGGACGACGTGAACGGCCGTACCAAGATGTACAAGAACATCGTGGATGGCGATCACCGTATGGAGCCGGGCATGCCCGAGTCCTTCAACGTGTTGATCAAAGAGATCCGTTCGCTCGGTATCGATATCGATCTGGAAACCGAATAACACGTGACGCGAAGGGGAGCGGGGCTGGTACAGCCCGCTTCCTGCTCCGCCAGGAGGAAAGGCCTTGAAAGACCTACTGAATTTGCTGAAAAACCAGGGTCAAGTCGAAGAGTTCGACGCCATCCGCATCGGTCTGGCGTCGCCTGAAATGATCCGTTCGTGGTCGTTCGGTGAAGTTAAGAAGCCGGAAACCATCAACTACCGTACGTTCAAGCCTGAGCGTGACGGCCTGTTCTGCGCCAAGATCTTTGGCCCAGTCAAGGACTACGAGTGCCTGTGCGGCAAGTACAAGCGCCTCAAGCACCGCGGTGTGATCTGCGAGAAGTGCGGCGTTGAAGTTGCCCTGGCCAAGGTTCGCCGTGAGCGCATGGCGCACATCGAGCTGGCCTCGCCGGTCGCCCACATCTGGTTCCTGAAGTCGCTGCCGTCCCGTATCGGCCTGCTGATGGACATGACCCTGCGTGACATCGAGCGCGTGCTCTACTTCGAGAGCTACGTGGTGATCGATCCGGGCATGACTACCCTCGAGAAGGGTCAGCTGCTGAACGACGAGCAGTACTTCGAAGCGCTGGAAGAGTTCGGTGACGACTTCGACGCCCGCATGGGTGCCGAGGCTGTCCGCGAACTGCTGCACGCGATCGACCTGGAGCACGAGATCGGTCGTCTGCGCGAAGAGATTCCACAGACCAACTCCGAAACCAAGATCAAGAAGCTGTCCAAGCGCCTGAAGCTGATGGAAGCTTTCCAGGGCTCGGGCAACCTGCCTGAGTGGATGGTCCTGACCGTCCTGCCAGTGCTGCCGCCGGACCTGCGTCCGCTGGTTCCGCTGGATGGCGGCCGCTTCGCGACCTCCGACCTGAACGATCTGTATCGTCGGGTGATCAACCGTAACAACCGTCTGAAGCGCCTGCTCGATCTGTCGGCGCCGGACATCATCGTGCGCAACGAAAAGCGCATGCTGCAGGAAGCGGTCGACGCCCTGCTCGACAACGGCCGTCGCGGTCGTGCCATCACTGGCTCGAACAAGCGTCCGCTGAAGTCGCTGGCCGACATGATCAAAGGTAAGCAAGGTCGCTTCCGTCAGAACTTGCTCGGTAAGCGCGTGGACTACTCCGGTCGTTCGGTAATTACCGTAGGCCCGACCCTGCGCCTGCACCAGTGCGGTCTGCCGAAGAAGATGGCCCTCGAGCTGTTCAAGCCGTTCATTTTCGGCAAGCTGGAAATGCGTGGTCTGGCGACCACCATCAAGGCCGCCAAGAAGATGGTCGAGCGCGAGCTGCCAGAGGTCTGGGACGTTCTCGCCGAAGTCATCCGCGAACACCCCGTCCTGCTGAACCGTGCACCGACGCTGCACCGTCTGGGTATCCAGGCGTTCGAGCCGGTGCTGATCGAAGGCAAGGCGATTCAGCTGCACCCGCTGGTCTGTGCCGCGTACAACGCCGACTTCGACGGTGACCAGATGGCCGTTCACGTGCCGCTGACCCTGGAAGCCCAGCTCGAAGCGCGCGCGCTGATGATGTCGACCAACAACATCCTGTCGCCAGCCAACGGTGAGCCAATCATCGTTCCTTCGCAGGACGTTGTACTGGGTCTGTACTACATGACCCGTGAAGCCATCAACGCCAAGGGCGAAGGTCGCGTGTTCGCTGACCTGCAGGAAGTCGACCGCGTATTCCGCGCCGGCGAGGCTGCCCTGCACGCGAAAATCAAGGTCCGTATCAACGAGACCGTGAAAGAGCGTGATGGCTCGGTGGTCAAGAACACCCGTATCGTCGACACCACCGTCGGCCGTGCGCTGCTGTTCCAGGTTGTTCCGGCAGGTCTGCCGTACGACGTGGTCAACCAGCCGATGAAGAAGAAGGCGATCTCCAAGCTGATCAACCAGTGCTATCGCGTGGTTGGTCTGAAAGAGACCGTGATCTTCGCTGACCAGCTGATGTACACCGGTTTCGCTTACTCGACCATTTCCGGCGTCTCGATCGGTGTTAACGACTTCGTTATCCCGGACGAAAAAGCCCGCATCATCGGTACTGCTACCGATGAGGTGAAGGAAATCGAAAGCCAGTACGCCTCGGGCCTGGTTACCCAGGGCGAGAAGTACAACAAGGTCATCGACTTGTGGTCGAAGGCGAACGACGAAGTGTCCAAGGCGATGATGGCCAACCTCTCGAAAGAGAAGGTCATCGACCGCGAGGGCAAGGAAGTCGAGCAAGAGTCCTTCAACTCGATGTACATGATGGCTGACTCGGGTGCGCGGGGTTCCGCTGCACAGATCCGTCAGCTGGCCGGTATGCGTGGTCTGATGGCCAAGCCGGACGGCTCGATCATCGAGACGCCGATCACCGCGAACTTCCGTGAAGGTCTGAGCGTACTGCAGTACTTCATCTCGACCCACGGTGCTCGTAAAGGTCTGGCGGATACCGCACTGAAGACTGCGAACTCCGGTTACCTGACTCGCCGTCTGGTAGACGTGGCGCAGGATCTGGTCGTGACCGAGATCGACTGCGGCACCGACCAGGGCCTGCTGATGACGCCGCACATCGAAGGTGGCGACGTTGTAGAGCCGCTGGGTGAGCGTGTACTGGGTCGTGTCATCGCCCGCGACGTGTTCAAGCCAGGTACCGAGGACGTCATCGTTCCTGCCGGCACCCTGGTCGACGAGAAGTGGGTCGAGTTCATCGAGCTGAACAGCATCGACGAAGTGGTCGTGCGTTCGCCGATCAGCTGCGAAACCCGCTACGGCATCTGCGCCAAGTGCTACGGTCGTGACCTGGCTCGTGGTCACCAGGTGAACATCGGTGAAGCTGTCGGCGTTATCGCTGCACAGTCGATCGGTGAGCCGGGTACCCAGCTGACCATGCGTACCTTCCACATCGGTGGTGCTGCAAGCCGTACCTCGGCTGCCGACAGCGTCCAGGTGAAGAATGGCGGCATGGTGCGTCTGCACAACCTGAAGCAGGTCGAGCGTGCCGATGGCAACCTGGTCGCGGTATCGCGTTCCGGCGAGCTGGCCATTGCTGACGAATTCGGTCGTGAGCGTGAGCGCTACAAGCTGCCTTACGGTGCGGTGATTTCGGTCAAGGAAGGTGACAAGGTCGAAGCTGGCGCCATCGTCGCCAAGTGGGACCCGCACACCCACCCGATCGTTACCGAGCTGAAAGGTACCGTGACCTTCGTGGGCATGGAAGAAAACATCACCATCAAGCGCCAGACCGACGAACTGACCGGTCTGACCAACATTGAAGTCCTGGACGTCAAGGATCGCCCTGCCGCTGGCAAGGAAATCCGTCCGGCCATCAAGATGGTCGATGCCAACGGCAAGGACCTGTACCTGCCAGGTACCGACGTACCGGCTCAGTACTTCCTGCCGGCCAACGCCCTCGTCGGTGTGGCTGACGGCGCTCAGATCGGTGTCGGTGACGTAATCGCGCGTATCCCGCAAGAAACGTCGAAGACCCGTGACATCACCGGTGGTCTGCCACGCGTTGCCGACCTGTTCGAAGCGCGTCGTCCGAAAGAAGCGTCGATCCTGGCTGAAGTCAGCGGCACCATCGCGTTCGGTAAAGAGACCAAGGGCAAGCGTCGCCTGGTCATCACGCCGACCGATGGCAGCGATCCGTACGAAGAGCTGATTCCGAAGTGGCGCCACCTGAACGTCTTCGAAGGCGAACAGGTAAACCGCGGCGAAGTCATCTCCGACGGTCCGAGCGATCCGCACGACATCCTGCGTCTGCTGGGTGTCAGCGCGCTGGCCAAGTACATCGTCAACGAGATTCAGGACGTTTACCGCCTGCAGGGCGTGAAGATCAACGACAAGCACATCGAGACCATCCTGCGTCAGATGCTGCGCAAGGTCGAGATCAGCGAGTCGGGCGATTCCAGCTTCATCAAGGGCGACCAGATGGAGTTGACCCAGGTACTGGTAGAGAACGAGCGTCTGGCGAGTGAAGACAAGTTCATCTCCAAGTTCACCCGTGTCCTGCTGGGTATCACCAAGGCCTCGCTGTCGACCGAGTCGTTCATCTCCGCGGCTTCCTTCCAGGAAACCACCCGCGTACTGACCGAAGCGGCGGTAACCGGCAAGCGCGACTACCTGCGCGGCCTGAAAGAGAACGTGGTCGTGGGTCGTCTGATCCCGGCCGGTACCGGTCTGGCCTACCACAGCGAGCGCAAGCGTCGCCGTGATGCCGATAAGCCGCTGCGTGTGAGCGCCAGTGAGGTGGAAGCCGCACTGACCGAAGCGCTGAACTCCAGCGGCAACTAAGTAGAGGCGGGGCCCCGGCCCCTTCCTCCCGAGCCTCGGTGACATGATTTGTTGCCGATGATCGGGCAGGAAGGGTCGGGGCCTTGTCTTGACTGGGTGCAAGATCCTCTTTAGACTTTTGTACCCTTAAATTTGGTGAGGCTCCGTCTCGCCAATTTTTGGCTTTCTTGCAAGACAATAGAGTCGCAAGACAATCAGTGGAGCTAGTAGATGGCAACTATCAACCAGCTGGTACGTCAGCCGCGCAAGCGTTCGGTCGAGAAGTCCGACGTTCCTGCGCTGCAGAACTGCCCGCAGCGTCGTGGCGTGTGCACCCGTGTGTACACCACCACGCCGAAAAAACCTAACTCGGCACTGCGTAAAGTATGCCGTGTGCGTCTGACCAACGGTTTCGAGGTTTCCTCGTACATCGGTGGTGAAGGCCACAACCTGCAAGAGCACAGCGTCGTCCTGATCCGTGGCGGCCGTGTAAAAGACTTGCCAGGTGTTCGTTACCACACCGTTCGCGGCTCTCTGGATACTTCGGGCGTCAAAGGCCGTAACCAGGGTCGTTCGAAGTACGGTACCAAGCGTCCGAAGTAATCGGGCGTTTGCAGACATCCATTTATTTGAGTCGATAAGAGTAAGGTCGGGCAGGGGTCGAAGACCCGCGTCCCGGGCTAACCTGAAGACCGTTTGAGGGCTTATCATGCCAAGACGTCGTGTAGCAGCAAAACGTGAGATCCTTGACGATCCGAAATACGGATCTCAGATCCTCGCCAAGTTCATGAACCACGTGATGGAAAGCGGCAAGAAGGCCGTAGCCGAGCGCATCGTTTACGGTGCCCTGGATACCGTCAAAGCACGCAAGAACAGCGACCCCCTGGAAATCTTCGAGAAAGCTCTCGACGCCATCGCTCCGCTGGTCGAAGTAAAGTCCCGTCGTGTCGGCGGTGCCACTTACCAGGTTCCGGTTGAAGTTCGTCCATCCCGTCGTAACGCTCTGGCAATGCGCTGGCTCGTAGACTACGCCCGCAAGCGCGGCGAGAAGTCGATGGCCCTGCGTCTGGCCGGCGAACTGCTGGATGCTGCCGAAGGCAAGGGTGCTGCAGTCAAGAAGCGTGAAGACGTGCACCGTATGGCCGAAGCCAACAAAGCGTTCTCGCACTACCGCTTCTAATTCAAGCATCAATCATTTTGCGAGGGCTTTATGGCTCGTACTACAGCAATTAACCGCTACCGTAACATCGGTATCTGTGCTCACGTTGACGCGGGCAAGACCACCACTACCGAGCGGATCCTGTTCTACACAGGTCTGAGCCACAAGATGGGCGAGGTGCATGATGGCGCCGCGACCACCGACTGGATGGTGCAGGAGCAGGAGCGCGGTATCACCATTACCTCCGCTGCCGTTACCACCTTCTGGAAAGGCTCCCGTGGTCAGTACGACAACTACCGCGTAAACGTCATCGATACCCCCGGCCACGTTGACTTCACCATTGAAGTAGAACGTTCGCTGCGTGTACTCGACGGCGCGGTCGTCGTGTTCTGCGGCACCTCCGGCGTTGAGCCTCAGTCCGAAACCGTATGGCGTCAGGCCAACAAGTACGGCGTTCCGCGTGTTGTCTACGTGAACAAGATGGACCGTGCCGGTGCCAACTTCCTGCGCGTTGTCGGCCAGATCAAGAACCGCCTGGGTCACACCCCGGTTCCGGTCCAGCTGGCTATCGGTGCAGAAGACGACTTCCAGGGTCAGGTTGACCTGATCAAGATGAAAGCCATCTACTGGAACGACGACGACAAAGGTACTACCTACCGTGAGGAAGAGATTCCTGCCGAGCTGGTGGACCTGGCCAACGAATGGCGCAACAACATGGTCGAGGCTGCTGCCGAGGCCAACGAAGAGCTGATGAACAAGTACCTTGAAGAAGGTGACCTGTCCGTCGAAGACATCAAGGCTGGTCTGCGCGCCCGTACCCTGGCGAGCGAGATCGTTCCTGCTGTCTGCGGTTCCTCGTTCAAGAACAAGGGCGTTCCCCTGGTTCTCGACGCCGTCATTGACTTCCTGCCTGCGCCCACCGAGATCCCTGCGATCAAGGGTATCCACCCTGATCTGATCGACGTGCCGAAGGATGAAGTCACTCCAGAGCAGTATGACGAGCGTCCTGCTGACGACAACGAGCCGTTCTCGGCCCTGGCGTTCAAGATTGCCACCGACCCGTTCGTGGGTACTCTGACCTTCGTCCGCGTCTACTCGGGCTTCCTGACCTCCGGTGACTCCGTCATCAACTCGGTCAAGGGCAAGAAAGAGCGCGTTGGTCGTATGGTGCAGATGCACGCCAACCAGCGTGAAGAGATCAAAGAAGTACGCGCTGGCGACATCGCTGCTCTGATCGGCATGAAGGACGTCACCACCGGTGACACCCTGTGCAACGCCGACAAGCCGATCATCCTCGAGCGTATGGACTTCCCTGAGCCGGTAATTTCGCTCTCCGTAGAGCCGAAAACCAAGGCTGACCAGGAGAAGATGGGTATCGCTCTGGGCAAGCTGGCCCAGGAAGACCCGTCGTTCCGCGTCAAGACCGACGAAGAAACCGGCCAGACCATCATCTCCGGTATGGGTGAGCTGCACCTGGACATCCTCGTTGACCGCATGAAGCGCGAGTTCAACGTCGAGTGCAACGTCGGCAAGCCGCAGGTTTCGTACCGCGAGAAGATCACCAAGTCCAACGTCGAGATCGAAGGCAAGTTCGTTCGTCAGTCGGGTGGTCGTGGTCAGTTCGGTCACTGCTGGATCCGTTTCTCGGAGCCGGACGTGGACGACAAAGGCAACATCACCGAAGGTCTGGTGTTCACCAACGAAGTCGTTGGTGGTGTGATTCCTAAGGAATTCATCGCCCCGATCCAGAAGGGTATCGAAGAGCAGATGAAAAACGGCGTTGTTGCCGGCTATCCGCTGCTCGGCCTGAAGGCTACGGTATTCGACGGTTCGTACCACGACGTCGACTCCAACGAAATGGCGTTCAAGATCGCCGCTTCGATGGCGACCAAGCAGCTGGCCCAGAAGGGCGGTGGCGTGGTGCTTGAGCCGATCATGAAGGTCGAAGTTGTAACCCCGGAAGACTACCTGGGTGACGTGATGGGTGACCTGAGCCGTCGTCGTGGGATGATCCAGGGTAATGAAGACTCGGTGTCCGGCAAGGTAATCACTGCTGAGGTACCGCTCGGAGAGATGTTCGGTTACGCGACCGACGTTCGTTCCATGTCTCAGGGTCGCGCAAGCTACTCCATGGAATTCTCCAAATACGCCGAAGCTCCGTCGAACATCGTCGAAGCACTCGTTAAAAAACAAGGCTAATCCCCTTTAGGCAAGAGGTTCACTGTCGTGGCTAAAGAAAAATTTGATCGTTCCCTTCCCCACGTTAACGTCGGCACTATCGGCCACGTTGACCACGGTAAGACCACTCTGACCGCAGCTCTGACTCGCGTCTGCTCCGAAGTTTTCGGTTCGGCAGTCGTTGAGTTCG
>NZ_JBNFMU010000062.1:0-10234 GCF_049942315.1 Pseudomonas wayambapalatensis | reverse complement strand
CGCATTCGCGGGTAAACCCGCTCCCACAGGGGTCGGCGATCAGCCTGTCATCTGATTAATGGCGGAAGTGGCGCATACCGGTGAACACCATCGCGATACCGGCTTCGTCAGCGGCGGCGATGACTTCTGCATCACGCATCGAGCCACCTGGCTGGATCACGGCGCTGATGCCCACTTTAGCCGCGTTGTCGATGCCATCACGGAACGGGAAGAACGCGTCCGAAGCCATGACCGCACCCTGCACCTGCAGGCCAGCATGCTCAGCCTTGATTGCAGCGATGCGCGCGGAGTTGACGCGGCTCATCTGGCCGGCGCCGACACCGATGGTCTGGCGGTTCTTGGCGTAGACGATGGCGTTGGACTTGACGAACTTGGCGACTTTCCAGGCGAACACCAGGTCGTGGATCTCTTGCTCGGTCGGCGCGCGTTTGGTGACGACTTTCAGGTCTTCGGCGGCGATCATGCCGATATCGCGGCTTTGTACCAGCAGGCCACCGTTGACGCGCTTGAAGTCCCAACCGGCAGCGCGCTCGGCAGGCCATTCGCCACACTCGAGCAGGCGTACGTTCTGCTTGGCGGCGACCACGTCACGGGCGGCCTGGGAGATCTTCGGTGCGATGATCACTTCGACGAATTGGCGGTCGACGATGGCCTTGGCGGTTTCGCCGTCGAGTTCGCGGTTGAAGGCGATGATGCCGCCGAACGCCGACTCGGTGTCGGTGGCGTAGGCCAGGTCATAGGCCTTGCGAATGCCACCTTCGTTTTCCGGAACCACGGCCACGCCGCATGGGTTGGCGTGCTTGACGATGACGCAGGCCGGCTTGACGAAGCTCTTCACGCACTCCAGTGCGGCGTCGGTGTCGGCCACGTTGTTGAACGACAGCTCCTTGCCCTGCAGCTGTACGGCGGTGGAAATGCTGGCTTCGCCTTTTTTCTGCTCGACATAGAACGCCGCGCTCTGGTGCGGGTTCTCGCCGTAGCGCATTTCCTGGGCCTTGACGAACTGGCTGTTGAAGGTGCGCGGGAACTCGCTGCGGCCTTCGGTCGACAGGGTGTCCTTGGACTGGTCGATGCTGCCCATGTAGTTGGCGATCATGCCGTCGTAGGCGGCGGTGTGCTCGAAGGCCTTGAGCATCAGGTCGAAGCGCTGGGCGTAGGTCAGGCCGCCGGCCTTGAGGCCTTCGACGATGCCGGCGTAGTCGCTGGCGTTGACCACGATGGCGACGTCCTTGTGGTTCTTCGCCGCGGAGCGAACCATGGTCGGGCCGCCGATATCGATGTTCTCGATGGCGGTCGGCAGGTCGCAACCTGGCTTGCTGATGGTGGCTTCGAACGGATACAGGTTGACCGCGACCAGGTCGATCGGCTTGATGCCGTGCTCGTTCATGATGGCGTCGTCGGTGCCGCGACGGCCGAGGATGCCGCCGTGGATCTTCGGATGCAGGGTCTTGACCCGGCCGTCCATCATTTCGGCGAAGCCGGTGTAGTCGGCCACTTCCACCGCGTTCACGCCGTTGTCCTTGAGCAGCTTGTAGGTGCCGCCGGTGGACAGGATCTCGACACCGAGCTGTTGCAGCTCACGGGCGAACTCGAGGATACCGGTCTTGTCGGAGACGCTGATCAGGGCGCGGCGGATCGGCAGGCGGGTAGTCTGGTCGGTCATTTCGGATTCCATAACGCGGTGGAGTCAGCAAAAAAGGCGCCTCTTTCAACGGAGCCGCCTTTTCTGATTGGGATTCTGGCTTACAACAGGTCGTACTGTTTGAGCTTCTTGCGCAGGGTGCCGCGGTTGAGCCCGAGCATCTCGCTGGCCTTGGTCTGGTTGCCCTTGACGTGGTTCATCACGCTCTCGAGCAGCGGTGCCTCGACTTCCGAGAGCACCAGGTTGTACACGTCCGTGACGGTGGCGCCTTCCAGGTGGGCGAAGTAGTTGTGCAGTGCCTTCTCGACGCTGTCGCGCAGGGTCTGGCCCTCTTCGCTCGGCGTATTCAGGTGCTGCTTGAGGTTGGCGTTGTCGCTCACGGGCGTTGTTCCACTCACTAATGTCTCGGTCATCATCGTCATGCGGCCACCCCTTGTCCGTCCTCTGTCTCAAGGCTCTGTCGACGTTCGGCAAAAAATGCCCGAACGTTGGCGCACTGCGCTTGGGTCTCTTCCAAGGCATTGAACCGGGCGCGAAACTCCCTGCCGCCCGTGCGTGTTGCCAGGTACCAGCCCACGTGCTTGCGGGCGATACGTACGCCCATGACATCCCCATAGAAGGCATGCAGCGCGGCAAGGTGCTCCAGCAGAATGCGTTCAACTTCGTCCAGCCCGGGAGCCGGAAGATGTTCGCCTGTCCGCAGGTAATGCTCGATCTCGCGGAAGATCCACGGCCGCCCTTGGGCGGCACGGCCGATCAGCAGGCCGTCGGCCCCGGTGGCATCCAGCACCGCCCGGGCCTTTTCTGGCGACGTGATGTCGCCGTTGGCGAAAACCGGGATCGACACCGCCTGCTTGATCGCGGCGATGGTGTCGTACTCGGCTTCACCGGTGTACAGGTCGGCGCGTGTGCGGCCATGCACCGCCAGCGCCTGGATTCCGGCCTGTTCGGCGATCTTCGCCACGTTCAGGCCATTCTTGTTCGAGCGGTCCCATCCGGTGCGAATCTTCAGGGTGACCGGCACATCGACCGCACCGACCACCGCATCGAGGATTTCAGCGACCAGCGCTTCATCTCTCAATAAAGCAGAGCCTGCCGCTTTGTTGCAGACTTTTTTCGCCGGGCAACCCATGTTGATATCGATGATCTGGGCACCGGACTCGACGTTGGCCCGCGCTGCCGCGGCCAGCATCTGTGCATCGCCACCGGCGATCTGTACCGAGCGCGGCTCGGGATCGCCTTCGTGGATGCGGCGCAGGCGCGATTTGCGGCTGTTCCACAGGTTCATGTCGCTGGTGACCATTTCCGACACCACCATGCCCGCCCCCAGGCGTTTGCAAAGCGTGCGAAAAGGCTGGTCCGTGACCCCGGCCATGGGCGCGAGGATCAGGTTGTTCTGCAGTGTGTATGGGCCGATGCGTACCGCCGACATAGGTGTTCCCTGTTGTGGGGCCGGATCATTGGAGTTCGAAAAAGGGATGGCATGATACCCGCTCTCGGTGACCGGATAAAGATGGAGCTGGATAAAATCTGAGCAGTTGTGGGCTTATGACTTTTGCGCTGGTTGGCGCTCCCGCCGACCCGCCGGTCACTCCGGGGATCGGAAGCTCAGGCTGTAGTTCACCGCCTTCGGGCCTGGATCGAGGATGTCCAGGGCGATGTGGATCGGCGTCTGGCTGGGCATCTCGCCGCGCCCGGCCAGCTCGCCCGACAGGTACTCGCTGGGCTTGAACCGACGACTGGCGATCAACTGGCCATTGAGGTCGGCGAAACGCAGCTCCAGCAGGGGGAAGGGCTGGCTGAAAGAGGCGCGGTTGTAGATGATCGCGTCGACGATCAGCGCGCCCTTGAAGTCTGGATGGCTGCGCACCACCAGGTTGCTGCTCTTGATGCGTGCGATGTCGACCCGGGTGGGGACCTGGCAGCCGACGATCGGGCACAGTTGCTGGAACAGCGGCCGGTAACGGTCGTGCCGGGCCATTTCATCGAAGTGGTAGTAGACATACTGGAAGGCCAGCAGGCCAGCGGCGAGCAGCGCCAGGAAGCCCCAGAGCAGGCGCTTGCCCCAGTTCGGTGCGGGCTTTTGCCAGTCCAGTTGCAGCGGGTCGTCGACGACATCGACCAGTGGTTCCTTGCGCGCACGCGAGGGTTTGGCGGCCAGCACCGGCTCCAGCCGTTCGTCGCCTTCGGTGTCGTCGTCGTGGTCGTCGCGTGCCGACAGGCGCAGATTCGCGACATCGTCGTCCAGGGCCGAGAGGCCTTTTTCCGGAAGAGGCTCGTCGAGGGGCGACAGCCGCTCGTTGGCCAGTTCGTCGTGTTCGGCGGGCAGGCGGGCAGGGGCGTCTTCGTCGTCGAGTTCGAGCGCCTGTCCGAGGGTGGGTTCGGTGCGGTCCTGGGCTATCGGCTCCAGGTCGAGCGGCTCTTGCTCGCCCTGGGCCGGTGCAGTTGTGGGCTGCGGGTCGGGTTCGAGGCGGTCATCGGTTGCGGTGCCGAAGGGCTCGTCACCGTGCTGCTCGGGGTGTTGATCGTCACGTCGGGCCTGCAAGGATTCGTCGCGCTCGGCGCTTTGACGCTCGGGGCGAGGGCCGCGTCGCTCCAGACGCGCAAGCTCCTGGTCCAGGTCCATGGCGTCCAGCGTGGCAGCCCAGTCGTCCTGGCTCGGCGCTGGGGGCTCGATCGCAGGCGCTGCTGGCTCAGCCGGCAACGGGGCTGCTGGCGTCGGTGCGGTGGCGACCGGCGGCGTCGTACCTTCCTGGCTTTGCTCGAGCAACTGCCGGGCGGCGTTGAATACCTGCAGGCACTGGCCGCAGCGCACCACCCCACGGGCCACGCTCAACTGGTGATACGTGACGCGAAAACGCGTCTGGCAATGCGGGCACTGGGTGACGAAACTGTCGGTCATGCGGCGATCCGGGGGTTGTGCAGGGTTTGAGTCTGGCGCTTTACGAACTGTAGCCTAGCGACGGCGGCCGCTGATGCGCACCCAGCCATCGCGCACGACGATCGGGTCGAGGTCGAAGTCGGCGGCATAGGCTGCGGCCACTTCCTCGCCTTGCTCGGCAAGAATACCCGACAGCGCCAGCAGGCCGCCGGGACGTACCAGGCCGGACAATTGCGGTGCCAGGGAGACCAGCGGGCCGGCCAGGATGTTGGCGACCAGCACGTCGGCCTGCATCGCCGGCATGTGCTCGGGCAGGTACAGCGCCAGCTTCTCGTCGGCGATGCCGTTGCGCTGGGCGTTGTCACGCGAGGCTTCGATGGCCTGTACGTCGATGTCGGTCCCCACCGCTTCGCGGGCGCCCAGCAGCAGGGCGGCAATGGCCAAAATGCCCGAGCCGCAGCCAAAGTCGAGCACCTGGGTGCCTTCGAGCGCCTGGCCATCGAGCCATTCCAGGCACAGGGCGGTGGTCGGGTGGGTGCCGGTGCCGAAGGCCAGGCCCGGGTCGAGCAGCAGGTTGACGGCGTCTTTCTCCGGGGCCTCGTGCCAGCTCGGCACGATCCACAGGCGCTGGCCGAAACGCATCGGCTGGAAACCGTCCATCCAGCTACGTTCCCAGTCCTGGTCCTCGATGACTTCGGCCTGGTGCTCGGGGAGGTCGGCACCGGTCAGCAGCTGCAGGTGGGCGAACACCGCTTCGGGTTCGGCATCGGCTTCGAACAAGGCCAGTAGATGCGTGTGCGACCACAGCGGGGTGGTGTTGAGGTCCGGTTCGAAGATTGGCTGGTCTTCGGCATCCATGAACGTGACCGAGACGGCGCCGACTTCGAGCAGGGCGTCTTCGTAGGTTTCGGCTTGTTCCGGGCTGATGGCCAGACGTACTTGCAGCCAGGGCATGGCGGGCACCTTTGGTAAATCGACAGGGGCAGCGGGAGCTGCGCGAAAGGGCGTCAGTTTACGCGAGTGCGGGGGGTTTGTGGATGTTTCACCGCCCCTGTCGCAGGGCAATGAAAAACCCCGGCACAGGGCCGGGGTTTCGTGCATCACGCTAACGCGATCACTCCTGGTTGGCCAGTTTGTGCTCGAGGTAGTGGATGTTGATGCCGCCCTTGCAGAAACCTTCATCACGCACCAGGTCGCGGTGCAGCGGGATGTTGGTCTTGATGCCGTCGACGACGATCTCGTCCAGGGCATTGCGCATGCGCGCCATGGCTTCGTCGCGGTCCTTGCCGTAGGTGATCAGCTTGCCGATCAGCGAGTCGTAGTTCGGCGGAACCGAATAGCCGCTGTACAGGTGCGAATCGACCCGCACGCCATTGCCACCCGGGGCATGGAAGTGCTTGACGGTGCCTGGGCTTGGAATGAACTTCTTCGGGTCTTCGGCGTTGATCCGGCACTCCAGCGAGTGACCGCGGATCACCACGTCTTCCTGGCGGAACGACAGCTTGTTGCCAGCGGCGATGCTGAGCATCTCCTTGACGATGTCGATGCCGGTGACCATCTCCGAGACCGGGTGCTCGACCTGGACGCGGGTGTTCATCTCGATGAAGTAGAAGCGACCGTTCTCGTACAGGAACTCGAAAGTACCTGCACCGCGGTAGCCGATCTCGATGCACGCATCGACGCAACGCTTGAAGACTTCCTGACGGGCCTTCTCGTCGATGCCGGGGGCCGGCGCTTCTTCCAGTACCTTCTGGTGACGGCGCTGCAGCGAGCAGTCGCGGTCGCCCAGGTGCACGGCGTTGCCCTGGCCATCGGACAGTACCTGGACTTCCACGTGACGTGGGTTGGTCAGGAACTTCTCCAGATAGACCATCGGGTTGCCGAACGCAGCACCAGCTTCGGTGCGGGTCAGCTTGGCCGAGGCGATCAGGTCTTCTTCCTTGTGCACCACGCGCATGCCGCGACCACCACCGCCACCGGCGGCCTTGATGATCACCGGATAGCCGACTTCACGGGCGATGGCCAGTGCAGTTTCTTCGTCTTCCGGCAGCGGGCCGTCGGAGCCCGGTACGGTCGGTACGCCCGACTTGATCATCGCGTCCTTGGCCGAAACCTTGTCGCCCATCAGGCGGATGGTGTCGGCTTTAGGGCCGATGAAGGCGAAACCGGATTTCTCCACCTGCTCGGCGAAGTCGGCGTTCTCGGCGAGGAAGCCGTAGCCTGGGTGGATGGCGGTGGCGCCAGTCACTTCGGCGGCAGCGATGATCGCCGGGATGTGCAGGTAGGATTCTTTCGACGATGCAGGGCCGATGCAGACCGATTCGTCTGCCAGACCCAGGTGCATCAGTTCGCGGTCAGCGGTGGAGTGGACCGCGACGGTCTTGATGCCCAGCTCTTTGCAGGCACGCAGGATCCGCAGGGCAATTTCCCCACGGTTGGCGATCAGGACTTTTTCGAGCTTCCCAGACATCGTTGGCTCTCCGCGATTCAAACGATGGTGAACAGCGGCTGGTCGAACTCAACCGGCTGACCGTCTTCCACCAGGATGGCGTCGATGACACCGCCGATATCGGCTTCGATGTGGTTCATCATCTTCATGGCTTCGACGATGCACAGGGTGTCGCCTTTCTTCACCGCCTGACCGACTTCAGCGAAGTTCGGCGAGGTCGGCGATGGCTTGCGGTAGAAGGTGCCGACCATCGGCGAGCGGACCACGGTGCCTTTGAGGGCAGGTGCTGCAGCGGCTTCGGCAACCGGGGCCGCGGCGACAGGGGCGGCGGCAACGGGTGCGGCGACCGGAGCAGGCGCTGCGAAGTACTGGGCGCCGGCAGGTTGCTTGCTGTTACGGCTGATGCGAACGGACTCTTCGCCTTCCTTGATCTCCAGTTCGTCGATGCCGGACTCTTCCAGCAGTTCGATCAGCTTTTTGACTTTACGGATATCCATTAATCAGCAACTCCCAAGGTTCGGTCGGGGACGTAATTGTTAAAACGTATCGAAAACGTTTCTTCGTAGTGCTTCGAGGCCCCGGTCGAAGGACCGAGGCCTTGCGTCATCAGGGCTGTGCGTTGGCAGCCAGGTGTTCCAGTGCAGACTCCAGGGCCAGCCGGTAACCGGTGGCGCCCAGGCCGCAGATCACGCCCACTGCCACATCGGAGAAGTAGGAGTGATGACGGAACGGTTCACGCTTGTGCACGTTGGACAGGTGCACTTCGATGAATGGGATGCTCACTGCGAGCAATGCGTCACGTAATGCGACGCTGGTGTGGGTGAAAGCGGCCGGGTTGATCAGGATGAAGTCCACGCCTTCGTTGCGCGCAGCGTGAATGCGGTCGATCAGTTCGTACTCGGCATTGCTCTGCAGGTACTGCAAGTGGTGGCCGGCGGCGCGTGCGCGCTGCTCGAGGTCCTGGTTGATCTGGGCGAGGGTGACGGCGCCGTAGACTCCCGGCTCGCGGGTGCCGAGCAGGTTGAGGTTGGGGCCGTGCAGCACCAGTAGGGTGGCCATCTGCGGTTTCCTTGGTTTTGTAGGGCAATTCGACATAGCGCGGCGACTATGCCGCAAGAGACTAGCGAGTGTCCAGTTCCCTGCAATAGCCAGCACGATGACCGAGATTCGCGCAAAGTATGTGACCAGATGATGAGCTCTGGTCACTTCATCGGAGAAAGTTACCGGTGCGCGGGAAGTTATAGACCGAGTTTGCTGCGCGTGCCCGTGAGAATTTTCGCAAATTCGTCGGCGTTCACCTCGCCTACCACCCGATCAGCGGTCATTTCGCTGCCGTTTGCGGCAAAAAACAACAAGGCGGGTGGGCCGAACAGTTTGTAGCGGTCGAGCAGGGCGCGTTGTTCGGCGTTGCTCTCGGTGATGTCGAAGCGCAGCAGTTTGAACCCACTCAATCCTGGCTGGACCTGCGCCGCGTTGAGCACCTCATGCTCGATCACCTTGCAACTGATGCACCAGTCGGCGTACCAGTCCAGCAGCACCGGCTGGCCTGCGTCCTTGGCCTGGGCCAGTGCAGCGTCCAGGGCGGCAGGGGTGGTGAGGGTTTGCCACGCATCCGCCTGAGCGTTGGCGCTGGCGGGGGCCGAGGCGCTGACGCCGGGGCCTGGCAATGGACGCAGTGGATCGCCCTGACCGGCAAGTGCGCCATACCAGCACGCCAGTGCATAGACCAGGCAGAGCAGCCCCAGCAGTTGGGCCAGGCGTTGGCGCGGGGTCTTGACCACGAATTCCAGCGCCCCGAGGAACAGCGCCACGCCTGCCGACAACAGGCCGATCAGCAGCAGTGTCACCGGCCCCGGCAGCACGCGGCTGAGCAGGCCGAGCGCAACGCCCAGCAGCAGGACCCCGATCACGTTCTTCACCGTGTTCATCCACGCCCCGCTCTTGGGCAGCCAGGCGGCACCGCCGGTCGCCACCAGCAGCAGTGGCGCCCCCATGCCCAATCCGAGCGCGAACAGCTTCAGTGCGCCTCCCAGGGCATCGCCGCTGGCGCTGATATAGAGCAGGGCACCGGCCAGTGGCGCAGACACGCAGGGCGAGACCAGCAGGCTGGAAAGCACGCCCAGCACCGCAGCACCCAGCAGCGAACCGCCGCGGGTATTGCTGGCGACGCGGTCCAGGCGCTGGCTCACGGCGTGCGGCAGCTTGAGTTCGAACAGGCCGAACATCGCCAGGGCGAACAGCACGAAGAACAGCGCGAAGGGCACCAGTACCCAGGCCGACTGCAAACGTGCCTGCAGGTTGAGGCTGGCACCGAACAGGCCCATCAGCGCACCGAGCACGGCAAAGCTGGCAGCCATCGGTAGTACGTAGGCCAGCGATAGGCTCAAGCCGCGCCAGCCACCAACCTGGCCGCGCAGCACCACGCCCGAGAGGATCGGCAGCATCGGCAGCACGCAGGGGGTGAAGGTCAGGCCCAGACCGGCCAGGAAGAACAGCAGCAAGGTCTGCCAGCTCCAGCGCTCGGCCGTGCTGGTGGACAGGGTGCTGCCTTCGCCGGGAATCGACAGTCGCGCAGTTTCCGGGGGATAGCACAAGCCCTTGTCGGCGCAGCCCTGGTAGCCGACCAGCAAGGTGAAGGCGCGCGGGTCGGTACGCGGTACTTCGATGTCGACGATGCCATGGTAGACCTCGACATCGCCGAAGAACTCGTCGTGCTTGGCTTCACCCTGGGGGATCCGTGCGTTGCCGAGGGCGATGTCGGCTGGCTCGCTGCGGAACTGGAAGCGATGGCGGTAGAGGTAGTAGCCCTCGGTGGCGACGAAGCGCAGCTTGATCGACTGGGCATCGGCGCTGATCAGGTCGAGCTTGAAGGCTTCGTGGACCGGCAGGAAGTCGGCGCTGTTGGACAGCGAGGCGGCACCGAGGGTGGCGCTGGGGCGGTTGTCGAGCAGGCCCGAGGCGAAGGCGGGGCTGGCCAGCAGCAGGAACAGCAGGAAGAACAGGCGGCGCATGGCGGACTCGCGAGGCGGAACGTGCCCGGCATGATAACGGAGTTGGCTGGAGGCGGGGATGACAGGTGGTCGCAGGTTCGGCTGCTTGCAGGCCTGGCCCCTTCGCGGGCAAGCCCGCTCCCACGGAACCGCGCCAGCAGAATGTTTTCCTCGCCGCTACCCAGTGGGAGTGGGTTTGCCCGCGAAGGGGTCAGGCCTGCAAGCAGCCGAACCTGCGACCACCTGTCATCCCCGCCTCCAGCCAACTCCGT
>NZ_JBNFMU010000061.1:0-7745 GCF_049942315.1 Pseudomonas wayambapalatensis | reverse complement strand
GTGAGAAGGTCTGAGTTCAACCTGACGTAACCCGCTGTGCCTGTGACACGGCGGTGTCTTTTTCGCGGGCAAGCCCGCTCCTACAGGTACCACACTGAACCTGAGGACGGCGGGGTGCCTGTAGGAGCGGGCTTGTCCCGCGATGAGGCCGGTGCAGGTATCAAGCTCAAGCCGCGCCTGCACCCTCCCCGCCCAACATGCCAACGAACCACCCCGCCCCCGGCAAGCCCCGGCTCACCAACAGCGTCGGCGCCACCTGCGGCCCGCCTTCGGTCCAGAACAAGGCATGCCCGGCCAACGACCGCTGCCCTGCCAGCCCGTCCAGTTGCATCAACCACTGTTCGACCGCCTGCGCCATCCCGTCCTGCTCCGGCAACGTCAGCCACATCGCGCCCATCGCTGGCTGCCCCCACGCAGGCGCGATGCTTGCGGGCTCGGGCCGGGATGGAGCGGGCAACTGGCTGAGGTCGCGGTCGAAGCGCTCCAGCACGAATCCCGCCTCCAGGGTCGACAATGCCAGGCGCTCCACTTCGGCGTACCACGCGCCGTCGCGCCGCAGGCGCTCCAGCACTGGTATGTCCGGCCCGCCATAGGCCAGGGTCAGGGGAAAATAGCGCCCCACCCGGTCGACACTGGGCATCATCACGCCGGCCCAGGCGACCTCGCCGCACACCCCGGCAGCCAAGGCGAAATGCCAGATCGGGCTGCAGCGGTAGGCCTGCTCCCACTCCGCGCCCAGGCGCTCGCGGCTGGCGCGCAGGCCCTTGGCGTGATTGCGGTGAAAGCCCGGCTGCGGGCCGGACACCGCTTCGAACGCATCGACGACGCGGGCAACGCCGGCCGCAGAGGACAGTGATGGAGGGGCTGTCCAGCTATTGCGCTCGACGAACAGCGCACAGGCAAGGCCGGTGAACAGGGTCGGGAAGAAGGCAACGAGGAAGTGGTGGCGGTACTGTGCGGGCATTCAGGCGATCCAAGAATCCGGTCGCCCCCCCCCAGGGGCCTTATTGGCGGATACCGGCGAACCACAACAGCGATGGCAGGCTGGCATTGGCCGTATACAACTGGCCTGAACTGCGGTCCGCGACCACGCGGGCCACGGCATCGAGGTCGACGCCGTCCGGGGCGCCGATCAGCGCGTAGCCTAGCTGAGACTGACGCCAGACCACAACATCCATGCCCGCGACGTTCAACTGGACCATGGACTGGTCGGGCTTGGGCCCCTTCATCACGCACAGGGCTACCGGATCGCACTGCTGCGCAACTTCCGGCTTGATGTTTTTTCATACAGTGCGCCGAACGAATTATTTCTACAAGTGAAGGGAACTCATCTTGTTATTTATCGCCCTTGTTTCATGAAACAGCACTTCTTGACGATATAGCCCCCATAACACTTGTCTTGCGTCGTTTATTCCATAGATTTTCCTGTTTTTTTTAATTACCAATTTTAGTTGGACACTCGCGCGCCGCCCTTCTTATTCTCGCTCCCGCCGGAACAACTTTCAGGTTCCCGCCAAGGCTCTTTCCCGTCATTGAATTGAAGAGGCAAACATGAAACGACACCTCTGGCTCGCCCTGCTGGGCACCCTGTCCATCGGCGCCCACGCCGCGACCCTTGATGTACCGGTCAATCTGGTCAGCGCCGATGGCAAAGCACAACCCATCGGTCAGGTCAGCATCAGCGAGTCGGCCTACGGGCTGATCTTCACCCCCAAGCTGAACAGCCTGCCCGCAGGCGTGCATGGTTTCCACGTGCATGAGAACGGCAGCTGTGCGCCCGGCATGAAAGATGGCAAGGCCGTGGCGGCACTGGCTGCTGGCGGGCACTTCGACCCGGCCAAGACCGGCAAGCACCTGGGCCCCTATGGCGATGGCCATCTGGGCGACCTGCCGGCACTCTATGTGAGCGCCGACGGCACCTCCACCTATCCGGTCCTGGCGCCGCGCCTGAAGACGATTTCCGAAATCAAGGGCCATGCCTTGATGATCCATGCCGGTGGCGACAACCACGCCGACATGCCCATGCCCCTGGGCGGTGGCGGCGACCGCGTGGCCTGCGGCGTGATCTGAAGCAGGCAGGCCGGGCGTCAGTAATCGCCGCGCTTGTGCAACGCCCAGCGCCCGGCCAGCACGGTCACGTCAGCAAGGGGCATGTCCAATGCCTGACACCGGCTGAGCCGATGCCAGGCACCGCTCGCAGTCAGGCCGCCAATCGCCCTTGGGCAATGGCCTCCGACGCTGCCAGCATCGCCCGCAGCAACACTGCACAACCCGCCGCCAGATCCTCGGGCGTAGCGTTCTCGATCTCGTTGTGGCTGATGCCGTTCTCGCACGGCACGAAAATCATGCCTGCCGGGCCCAGCTCGGCCAGGAAGATCGCATCGTGCCCTGCCCCGCTGACGATATCCATGTGCGCCAAGCCAAGGCTCTTGGCCGACTCACGCACGGCATCGACACAGTTACGGTCGAAGTACAGCGCCGGGAAGTCCGCCGTTGGCGTCAGCTCGAAACCCAGCCCGTGTTTGGCACATGTGCTGTCGATCACCTCACGCACCTCGGCGATCATCGAATCGAGCCGATCCCCTTCAAGGTGACGGAAGTCCAGGGTCATGCGTACCTCACCCGGAATCACATTGCGCGACCCCGGATACGCCTGCAGGCAACCGACCGTGCCGCAGGCATGGGGCTGATGCGCCAGTGCCGTGCGGTTGACTGCCGCGACCACTGCCGCCGCGCCGACCAGGGCATCCTTGCGCAGGTGCATCGGCGTCGGCCCGGCGTGCGCCTCGACGCCGCGCAGGCTCAGGTCGAACCACTTCTGGCCGAGGGCGCCGAGCACCACGCCGATGGTCTTGCCTTGATCCTCCAGAATCGGCCCCTGCTCGATATGCGCCTCGAAATACGCCCCGACCGGATGCCCCAGCACGGCCCTCGGGCCGGCATAACCGATGGCCTGCAGCGCCTCACCGACACTGGTCCCTTGGGCATCGCGCTTGGCCAGCGTCTCTTCGAGGGTGAACTTGCCGGCGAACACCCCTGATCCCATCATGCACGGTGGGAAACGCGAACCTTCTTCGTTGGTCCACACCACCACCTCCAGCGGCGCTTCGGTTTCCACGCCGAGGTCATTCAGGGTGCGGATCACCTCCAGGCCGGCCATCACCCCGAAGCAGCCATCGAACTTGCCGCCAGTAGGCTGCGTGTCGATGTGGCTGCCGGTCATCACCGGTGGCAGCTTGGGGTTGCGTCCGGGACGCCGGGCGAACATGTTGCCGATCGCATCGACGCTGACGCTACAACCTGCGGCCTCGCACCACTGCCGGAACAGGTCGCGGGCCTGGCGGTCCAGGTCGGTCAGTGCCAATCGGCAGACCCCGCCCTTGGGCGTGGCGCCCAGGCGCGCGAGGTCCATCAGCGATTGCCACAGGCGCGCGCTGTCGACATGGTGGTCGGTGGAGTGCAGCACTTCCTTGATCGGTTTCATCGGGACTCTCCTCAGGCGATTTCTTGTTCTGGTGATTCGGCTGTAGCGGCCAGCCAGATTCAGGGTGATGGTTTGGCCAGGCGCGCCGTTCCACGCACCGCGACGCGGCCCAGGACGTAGTACAGCCCCGCCCCCAGCAGCGAACCGGTAAACCAGCCATAGTCGTAGAACCAGCTGAAGCGGCTGTTGCCGATCGACATTACGGTCAGCGCCACCGGCACCGCGAACGCCAGGAACCCGACCCAGTTCCAGGCCGGGTACACGTCATCGCGGTACAACCCGGCAAGGTCCAGTTGCTGGCGGCGGATCAGGAAGTAGTCCACCACCATGATCCCGGCAATCGGCCCGAGCAGGCTCGAATAGCCCAGTAGCCAGTTGGAATAGACACTCTCGAGGCTCAGGTCGGAAACGATCCAGCCAAGCTTTTTCAGCAGTTCGTGGCCCATCAGCGCCAAACCGATGAAACCGGTCAGCCACACCGCACGGCTGCGCCCGATCAGGCGCGGGGCGATGTTCTGGAAGTCATTGGTCGGTGAGACGATGTTCGCCGCCGTGTTGGTCGACAGCGTGGCGATGATGATCAGCGCCATGGCCAGCGCCACCCAGCCCGGGCTCTGGATACGTCCGATCAGGTTCACCGGGTCCGACACCGTTTCCCCCACCAGCGATGCCGAGGCGGCGGTCATGACCACACCCAGGGCTGCGAACAGGAACATGGTCAGTGGCAGGCCAAAGATCTGCCCGAGAATCTGGTCCTTCTGGCTTCTGGCGTAGCGGCTGAAGTCGGGGATGTTCAGCGACAGCGTGGCCCAGAACCCGACCATCGCCGTCAGCCCCGCGCAGAAATAGCCGATCACGCTGGCGCCTTCCGGGCGCTTGGGCGGCTGGGCCAGCAGTTCGCTCATCGACATGTGCGGCAGCGCCCAGAACAGCAGGCCGACGCCCACCGCCACCAGCAGCGGTGCCGACAGGGTTTCCAGCCACTTGATCGACTCCGAGCCGCGCAGCACCACCCACAGGTTGAGCAGCCAGAACAGCATGAAACCGATCACCTCGCCGGTTCCGCCCAGGCTCTTCCAGCCATCGAACAGCGAACCCAGGAACAGGTGGATGGCAAGACCGCCGAACATCGTCTGGATACCGAACCAGCCGCACGCCACCACCGCGCGGATCAGGCACGGCACATTGGAGCCTAGGATGCCGAACGAAGCGCGTAGCAGTACCGGAAAGGGAATGCCGTACTTGGTGCCGGGGAAGGCGTTGAGGGTCAGCGGAATCAGCACGATGAGGTTGGCCAGCAAGATCGCCAGCAGCGCCTCGCCGACGCTCAGGCCGAAGTAGGCGGTCAGTACCCCGCCGAGGGTGTAGGTGGGGACGCAGATGGACATGCCGACCCACAAGGCGGTGATGTGCCATTTGTTCCAGGTACGCTGGTGCACCTTGGTCGGAGCGATGTCGTGGTTGTAGCGAGGGCTGTCGAGGACGTCAGTGCCTTCGGACAGCTCGTACAGCCCGTGCTGCTCGATCACTTGCGATCTGCTCTGTTGCATGGGGCCTTCTCCAGATTGTTCTAGTTATTCGCTCATCGGCTGAATCGATGGCCGGAGTTACACATCTCACCTGTACTGCACCTCCGGTCCGGCCTGGCGGTTGTGGCCGCACTCAAATTGCATGCCGGATTGGCCCGGGCCAACCCTGCCGGCTACCGCCGACTGGAGGTAATTCACTGATTTGCAAGGCATTGAGTCGCGCCAGGGAAAGGTACGGTCATGCCCTGCCCTGACGTTTTGCTGGTGGAGGCCCGCCCTGGCCTGCGCACCGGGTTTCAATCTGGTGCAGCCTGGTTTTTGCGCGGCGTGGTTCGCGCCGGCAAGCCAGGTTTCAAACGGCTGATTTCGCATGGAAAATCTTGACCAAATCTGCTTCTTGTCAAGTGCGTCAAAATGGTGAGCAGCCTGTCCATTTTGGTGATTTATTCAAAAAACCTTAAATTTCAATTAGTTATTTAATATGTAAACTCATAAATTTTTTTCTTGATCAATCCTTGATCAGCATCTAGATTCCAATCTTGTCAGCACTGACAGGATTGCAACGCAACCTCCAACCGCTGGCAAAAAACAATTTCAAGAACCGGCAAAACGACCGGTCAGCCTGCGAGGAAGACGGTATGTCCCTGTTGATCCGTGGCGCCACCGTGGTTACCCACGAAGAAAGCTATCCCGCCGATGTGCTGTGTGCCGATGGCCTGATCCGCGCCATTGGCAACGACCTCGAAGTGCCCAGCGGTTGCCAGGTCCTGGACGGCAGCGGCCAATACTTGATGCCCGGCGGCATCGACCCGCACACTCACATGCAGTTGCCATTCATGGGCACCGTGGCCAGCGAGGACTTCTTCAGCGGCACCGCCGCAGGCCTGGCCGGCGGCACCACCTCGATCATCGACTTCGTCATCCCCAACCCGCAGCAGTCGTTGCTGGAGGCCTTCCACACCTGGCGCGGCTGGGCGCAGAAGTCGGCCAGCGACTATGGCTTTCACGTCGCAATCACCTGGTGGAGCGAGCAGGTCGCCGAGGAAATGGGCGAACTTGTCGCCCACCACGGCGTGAACAGTTTCAAGCACTTCATGGCCTACAAGAACGCGATCATGGCCGCCGACGACACCTTGGTCGCCAGCTTCGAGCGCTGCCTGCAACTGGGTGCGGTACCGACCGTGCATGCGGAGAACGGCGAGCTGGTGTTCCACCTGCAGAAGAAACTGCTGGCCCAGGGCATCACCGGCCCCGAGGCCCATCCGCTGTCGCGTCCGGCGCAGGTCGAGGGCGAGGCGGCCAGCCGCGCCATCCGTATTGCCGAAACGCTGGGCACACCGCTGTACCTGGTGCACATCTCGAGCAAAGAAGCGCTGGATGAGATCACCTACGCTCGGGCCAAGGGCCAGCCGGTGTATGGCGAGGTGCTGCCCGGGCACCTGCTGATCGACGACAGCGTCTATCGCAACCCCGACTGGTCCACCGCTGCCGGCTATGTGATGAGCCCGCCATTCCGTCCGCGCGAACACCAGGAAGCCCTGTGGCGCGGCTTGCAATCGGGCAACCTGCACACCACCGCCACCGACCACTGCTGCTTCTGCGCCGAGCAGAAAGCCATGGGCCGCGATGATTTCAGCCGCATCCCCAACGGCACCGCCGGCATCGAGGACCGCATGGCGGTGTTGTGGGACGCTGGCGTGAACAACGGGCGCCTGTCGATGCATGAGTTCGTGGCACTGACCTCGACCAATACGGCCAAGATCTTCAACCTGTTCCCGCGCAAAGGCGCCATCCGCGTGGGTGCCGACGCCGACCTGGTGCTCTGGGATCCGCAGGGCACACGCACGATTTCTGCCAGCACCCATCACCAGAAGGTCGACTTCAACATCTTCGAAGGCCGCACGGTGCGCGGCATTCCCAGCCACACCATCAGCCAGGGGCGAGTGCTCTGGGCCGATGGCGACCTGCGCGCCGAGCCGGGCGCGGGACGCTATGTGGAAAGGCCCGCCTACCCCTCGGTGTACGAGGTCCTCGGGCGACGGGCCGAGCAGCAGCGGCCGATACCGGTCAGCCGCTGAGCAGCCCATAACAGCCGGGGGCCGCAGCGCCTCCGGCAATAACAATCCAGACACACCTGTTGACTGCCATCCCAGAACGGACGGGCGAGTAACCGCCGCCTGTACCCATAAAAAAGAGAGAGGCTACAACCGTGATCGACACCCTGAACCACTTGCCGCGCCCGAGGGCCAGCGCCGAGCAGCTCGCCGACGCCTTCACCGACCTCGCCCCACCCCTCACCGCACGCCAGGCCGCCGTGGAAAGCGCGCGCTGCCTGTACTGCTACGACGCCCCCTGTGTGAATGCATGCCCGAGCGAAATCGACATCCCTTCGTTCATCCACCGCATCAGTGATGAAAACCTGCAGGGCGCCGCCGAGCGGATCCTGTCGGCGAACATCCTCGGTGGCAGCTGCGCCCGCGTGTGCCCGACCGAAATCCTCTGCCAGCAGGCGTGCGTGCGCAACAACGCCCAGGAGTGCGCGCCGGTGCTGATCGGCCAGTTGCAACGCTACGCCCTGGACAACGCCGGTTTCAGCGAGCACCCGTTCAAACGCTCGCCCAGCACCGGCAAACGCATCGCCGTGGTCGGGGACGGCCCCGCCAGGCTGTCCTGTGTGCCCCTCCCTGCACTGCATGGTAACGACGGGGGGGTCTTCTAGGCACAGAAAAAAG
>NZ_JBNFMU010000060.1:0-14796 GCF_049942315.1 Pseudomonas wayambapalatensis | reverse complement strand
AATCGAGAAACCAGCCCAACTTTTTGGGGGAGTGGTCTTGCCAGAAAAAAATACACCACGCTGCCTGGCACGGGCTACGCCCGTGTTCGCGGGCAAGCCCGCTCCTACCACCTCCTCAAGCCCCCTCGGCCAAATCTGGCATAACACTTGCTCAGCCACGTCATCCTTTCTTGAAACCCCGATGGACGACGGATTATTGGCATGGCGAAGAGCGACGCAGTCAAAGACCCCGCCACTAAAGGCAAACTGAAGATGATCCTGCTGCTGGTGCTGGCCCTGCTGCTGGCCGTGAGCCTGTCGGTTGGCGCCACCTGGTTCATCATGCACAAGAGCGAGCCTGCGCCTGCAGCCGATCCTGCCGTGGCCAGCGTCAAGCAAGCGGCGATCTACGAGCCCCTGGCGCCGGCCTTCGTGGTCAATTTCAACCAGAACGGCCGCCAGCGCTACATGCAGGTGAGTATCACCCTGCAGGGCCGCAACCAGGCTGACCTCGATGCGCTGAAGGTGCACATGCCGGTGATTCGCAACAATCTGGTGATGATGTTCTCCGGGCAAGGTTTCGACAGTCTGGCCAGCAGTGCCGTGGGCCAGGAAATGCTGCGCCAGAAGGCCACTGCGGTGGTCCAGGAAGTGGCGCAGAAGGAAGTCGGCAAGCCGGTCATCGACCAGTTGCTGTTCACCAATTTCGTATTGCAGTAGGAGCACACTCGATGGCCGTGCAGGACCTGCTGTCCCAGGATGAGATCGATGCCCTGCTGCATGGGGTCGACGATGGGCTGGTACAGACCGAGAGCGCTGCCGAGCCCGGTGGCGTCAAGAGCTACGACCTGACCAGCCAGGACCGGATCGTCCGCGGTCGCATGCCGACCCTGGAGATGATCAACGAGCGCTTCGCCCGTTACACCCGCATCAGCATGTTCAACCTGCTGCGTCGCTCCGCCGACGTGGCGGTGGGCGGTGTGCAGGTGATGAAGTTCGGCGAGTACGTGCATTCGCTGTACGTGCCGACCAGCCTCAACCTGGTCAAGATCAAGCCGCTGCGCGGCACCTCGCTGTTCATCCTCGACGCCAAGCTGGTGTTCAAGCTGGTGGACAACTTCTTCGGTGGCGACGGCCGTCACGCCAAGATCGAAGGCCGAGAGTTCACGCCGACCGAGCTGCGCGTGGTGCGCATGGTCCTGGACCAGTGCTTCGTCGACCTCAAGGAAGCCTGGCAAGCGATCATGCCGGTGAACTTCGAGTACATGAACTCCGAGGTCAACCCGGCCATGGCCAACATCGTCGGGCCCAGCGAGGCGGTGGTGGTCTCGACCTTCCACATCGAGCTCGATGGCGGCGGCGGCGACCTGCACGTGACCATGCCGTACTCGATGATCGAGCCGGTGCGCGAGATGCTCGATGCCGGTTTCCAGTCCGACCTGGACGATCAGGACGAGCGTTGGGTCAAGGCCCTGCGCGAGGACGTGCTGGACGTCAATGTGCCGCTCTCGGCCACCGTTGCCCGTCGTCAGCTCAAGCTGCGCGACATCCTGCACATGCAGCCGGGCGATGTGATTCCGGTAGAGCTGCCCGAACACCTGGTACTGCGCGCCAACGGCGTGCCGTCGTTCAAGGCGCGTCTGGGCTCGCACAAGGGCACCCTGTCGCTGCAGATCATCGACCCGATCGAGCGCCGCTGACGGCGAGCCGGTCGCACTAAGAATTGAAAGCCTGTCGAGGACTTTATGGCTAACGAAAACGAGATCACCTCCCCAGAGGAACAGGCCCTGGCCGATGAGTGGGCGGCAGCCCTGGAAGAAACCGGTGATGCGGGCCAGGCGGACATCGATGCGCTGCTGGCAGCCGACAGTGGCCGCTCCTCCGGCGCAGGTCGCCTGCCCATGGAAGAGTTCGCCAGTTCCCCGCGGCCGAGCGAGAACGTCGGCCTGGAAGGTCCGAACCTGGACGTGATCCTGGACATTCCAGTGAGCATCTCCATGGAAGTGGGCGCCACGGAAATCAGCATTCGCAACCTGCTGCAACTGAACCAGGGTTCGGTCATCGAGCTCGATCGCCTGGCCGGCGAGCCACTGGACGTACTGGTCAATGGCACGCTGATCGCCCATGGCGAAGTGGTGGTGGTCAACGAGAAGTTCGGCATCCGCCTGACCGACGTGATCAGCCCCAGCGAACGCATCAAGAAGCTGCGCTGAGTGAAGGGCCTGATACGCGGCGTCGCCGCCCTGGGCACATTGCTCGCCAGCGAGGTGGCGATCGCAGCGGCTGATCCCGCGCCGGTGCCGGCCAGCACGGCGACGCCGGGCGGCATGGGCGGGCAACTGGCGCAGATGGTATTTGGCCTGCTCGTGGTGGTGGGCGCCATCTTCCTGCTCGCCTGGCTGTTGCGCCGCCTGCAGGTGGCGCAGCCGCGCGGCGGGCAGGTGATCGAGATCGTCGGCAGCCGTGCCCTCGGCCCGCGCGACCGCCTGCTGCTGGTGCAGGTGGGCAAGGAGCAGATCCTGATCGGCCACAGCCCTGGCAGCATCGAAGCATTGCACGTCATGGCCGAGCCCGTGGAAGTGCCTGCCGGCGCGCGCCAGGCGGCACCGGAATTCGCCCAGCGGCTGCTCGAGCTGATGGGCAAGGACCAGAAGGACAAGAAGTGATGAGCGGCGCGCTGCGCTTACTGTTGACCCTGGCGCTGCTTCTGGCCGCGCCCGTGGCCCTGGCCGCCGATCCGTTGTCGATCCCGGCCATCACCCTGTCCAATGGGCCGAACGGCCAGCAGGAATATTCGGTCAGCCTGCAGATCCTGCTGATCATGACGGCGCTGAGCTTCATTCCAGCGTTCGTCATCCTGATGACCAGCTTCACCCGTATCATCATCGTCTTCTCCATCCTGCGCCAGGCCCTGGGCCTGCAGCAGACACCGTCGAACCAGTTGCTCACCGGCATGGCCCTGTTCCTGACCATGTTCATCATGGCGCCGGTGTTCGATCGGGTGAATCGTGATGCCTTGCAGCCCTACCTGAACGAGCAGATGACCGCCCAGCAGGCGATCGACAAGGCCCAGGGGCCGCTGAAGGACTTCATGCTGGCGCAGACCCGGCAAAGCGACCTGGACCTGTTCATGCGCCTGTCCAAGCGTACCGACATCGCCGGTCCCGACCAGGTGCCGCTGACCATTCTGGTGCCAGCCTTCGTCACCTCCGAGCTCAAGACCGCGTTCCAGATCGGTTTCATGATCTTCATCCCGTTCCTGATCATCGACATGGTGGTCGCCAGTGTGCTGATGGCGATGGGTATGATGATGCTGTCGCCGCTGATCATTTCGCTGCCGTTCAAGATCATGCTGTTCGTCCTGGTCGATGGCTGGGCGTTGATCATGGGTACGCTGGCCGGCAGTTTCGGCGGCGTCTGAGGCCGCTCAAGGAGAGTTTTCGATGACCCCGGAAGTAGCCGTCGACCTGTTTCGCGATGCGCTCTGGCTGACGGCCCTCATGGTGGCGGTGCTGGTGGTGCCCAGCCTGCTGGTCGGCCTGCTGGTGGCGATCTTCCAGGCGGCCACGCAGATCAACGAACAGACCCTGAGCTTCCTGCCGCGTCTGCTGGTGATGCTGATCACTCTGATCGTGGTCGGTCCGTGGCTGGTGCAGAAGTTCATGGAATACATGACCGGCCTGTACAGCGGCATTCCGCAGTTGATCGGATGATGAACCCATGCTCGAGCTGAGCGCCGCGCAGATCGGCACCTGGGTCGCCACTTTCATCCTGCCGCTGTTTCGCGTGGCAGCGGTGCTGATGACCATGCCGGTGTTCGGTACGCGCATGCTGCCGGCGCGGATCCGCCTGTACGTGGCGGTGGCGATCACCGTGGTGATCGTGCCGGGCCTGCCGCCGCTGCCCGAGTTCGAGCCGTTGAGCGTGCGCGGCGTGCTGCTGTGCGCCGAGCAGATCATCGTCGGTGCGCTGTTCGGGTTTTCGCTGCAGATGCTGTTCCAGGCCTTCGTCGTTGCCGGGCAGATCGTCGCCATCCAGCTGGGTATGGCGATGGCCTCGATGGTCGATCCGGCCAACGGCGTCAACGTGGCGGTGGTCGGGCAGTTCCTGACCATGCTGGTGAGTGTGCTGTTCCTGCTGATGAACGGCCACTTGGTGGTGATCGAGGTACTGACCGAAAGTTTCACCACGCTGCCGGTGGGCAATGCCCTGGTGGTCGCGCATTTCTGGGAGATCGCCGGGCGTCTGGGCTGGGTGCTGGGTGCGGGCCTGGTGTTGATCCTGCCGGTCATCGCAGCGCTGCTGGTGATCAACATTGCCTTCGGTGTGATGACCCGCGCCGCACCTCAGTTGAACATCTTCTCCATTGGTTTCCCGCTGACCCTGGTGCTAGGGCTGGCCATCTTCTGGGTCGGCCTTGCCGACATCCTCTCGCATTATCAGCAGCTGGCCAGCGAGGCCTTGCAGTGGCTGCGTGAACTGGCACGGGCGCCCTGAGCATGGCAGAGAGCGAGAGCGGTCAGGACAAGACAGAGGAACCCACCGAGAAGCGCAAGCGCGACGCACGGGAAAAGGGTGACATCGCCCGTTCCAAAGAGCTCAACACCTTCGCTGTGACCCTGGGCGGTGCCGGTGCCTTGTTGGCCTTCGGTGGACACCTTGCCGAAACCCTGATGACGCTGATGCGCGTGAACTTCACCCTGTCGCGCGAAGTGATAGTCGACGAGCGGGCCATGGGTGCCTTCCTGATGGCCTCGGGCAAGATGGCCATCTGGGCCACCCAGCCGGTGCTGGTGTTGCTGTTCGTCGTATCGTTCGTGGCCCCGATCGCCTTGGGAGGCTTTCTGTTTTCCGGCTCCTTGCTGCAGCCCAAGTTCAGCCGGATGAACCCGCTGTCCGGGATCAAGCGCATGTTCTCGCTGAACTCGCTGACCGAACTGCTCAAGGCGGTGGCCAAGTTCTTCCTGGTGCTGGTGGTGGCGCTGGTGGTGCTGGCCAACGACCGCGAGGCGCTGATGGCGATTGCCAAGGAGCCGCTCGAGCAGGCGATCATCCACAGCGTGCAGGTGGTGGGCTGGAGCGCCTTGTGGATGGCGGCGGGTCTGCTGCTGATCGCCATCGTCGATGTGCCGTTCCAGCTCTGGCAGACGCACAAGAAGCTGAAGATGACCAAGCAGGAAGTGCGCGACGAATACAAGGATACCGAGGGCAAGCCGGAGGTGAAGCAGCGCATTCGCCAACTGCAGCGCGAGGCGTCGCAGCGCAGGATGATGGCGGCGGTGCCCGAGGCCGATGTGATCATCACCAACCCGACGCACTATGCCGTGGCGCTCAAGTACGACCCGGAGAAGGGCGGTGCGGCGCCGTTGCTGTTGGCCAAGGGCACTGACTTTTTGGCCTTGAAGATCCGCGAGATCGGCCAGGAGCACAAGGTACAGATCCTAGAATCGCCGGCGCTGGCGCGGGCGATCTACTACTCCACGGAGCTTGAGCACGAGATTCCGGCCGGGCTGTACCTGGCAGTGGCGCAGGTGCTGGCGTACGTGTTCCAGATTCGCCAGTACCGCTCGGGCAAGGGCAAGCCGCCCGAGCCGCTGAAGAAGGATTTGCCGATTCCGCCGGACCTGCAGCGCGACAGTTGATGGGGTTGCCTGCCATTGGTATGACTACAGGGCCCGAGGTCGTACTTTCCTCTGATGCAACTGCTCAAGCGCGCTTGAACTCATGTAATCAAAAACGTCCGCCTGTCCCTTCAACAGGTAAAACGGCACGCCTGCCTGTCGCGCAATGCCCTGAGCATGGGTTTCAGCGAGAGCTGCATTATCTTTTGGAGTCAGTGCTTCGCTTCCGGCAGGTGGTACTGCCATTGCGTATGGGTTGTGCGGAGTGGTTATCAGAAAATAACCAACTATCCTGACTTCTCCCGTTACGGGTAATCCTTTTGTGACATTCACAGATGGTCGAGTCGCGATGATCAGTTCATTTCTGGTCTGATCGGTACGTCGGATAATTTCTTCAGGGGTGGATTGGCGATGTTGGTGGTGTGAAATCTCGCGGGCCAGCATGCCGTTGCGCTCCACTGATGAGGCATTCGAGAGTCTGGATCGCTCCGCTTGTCTGTCTGCGGTTCTTACCAGATAGTCGACGCGATCAGTTCTACCGACATTGAGCTCGCTCATGAGGTCTTCGTGATGAGCGGCCAGAATGTTTTGTGGCGGCACGGCAAGGATTGCCCCGAACGACCGATAGGTGAAGCTTTTGCTTTCGGTTATCAGGCTGGCTGACACGGCGTCCCAGCTTTTCAGTTGTTCGTTGGCGTCTTTAGAAAAAATACCTGTGCGGTTGATGAGGTGTTCGACAGGGGCGGTGTGGACAATGAACCTGTACTTTTGTGGTGTCGGGGCATCGGGCATGGGGGATCGAGAAAAATCCCATGGCTGCGGCGTGTCGGGGCTATCCATTCGCGAGGTGTCGGAAGGGCTTAGGCCATCGGCATCCCTGTAGGTGATAGGGTTGTTCCGCGCCATTCTGAAGAGATTCAGGCCATCTATCGTACCTGCCGGGTCTGCGCTGAGCCAGCGTCCTGCCCAAAGCTGATAATAACGGTATCCATAGTAGTAAAGCCCCGTTGCGTCCCGCTCCTTGCCCGAATAACGGATGGTTTTATAGTCGGCCTCCAGGCTGTTGCGTGCCAAAAAGGTTGCCGTTCCGCCGTACGGATAGTATCCCTCGCGGCTGATGATGTTGCCGCTATCATCCAGCTCCAGTGTGCTATTGCCGGCCAGGTCTTGGTAGCTCCAGCGCACTTGATTGTTTTCGATACCCGACGGCTTGCCGTTTTCCCAGTGTAGTGCGTGTGCCTGCGTGCGAGCCGACGTCAGTGCACGAATGACGTGCAGGTTCTCTTTTGCGCTCTCGTTGTCGTTGAAGGAGCGTAATTCCAGTGTGGGTAAATAGAGTACCTGTCGCGCTTGCGTGCTGCCCCGGACCTTTTGTGTGGAGAGCTTCATCAGGCGCTGGCCGCTGCTGTCATAGCGGTAGAACTCCTGGTCATCTTCGCTTCCATCACGCACTACCGGCGCCACTTTCAGTAGTTCGTTGCGAAGTGTCCAGGTCAGATGCTGGCCTGGTTGTAACCATCGTTGCTGGCCGCCTGCCAGGAACAGTGTCTCAACGGTTTCAGGGTCGCTGGTCAATGAGTCAGGCACGCCTCGATTGCTGCGATTGCTCAGGGTTATATCTATCGTGTACTGATTTCCTGTAAATGCAGCGAAGTGACGTATCTGTGTCAGGTTGCCAGCGCTATCGTAGGTGTATAGGCGGGTATAGTTGGTGAGGGGCGAATTGTCCGCGGGGGTGGGTAGCGCGGCGTTCGGCATGCGGCTGCCCTGACGTCCAGCGCTGGCCTGTTCGCGGCCGGTGGCGCGAACCAGTTGATACAGGCTGTCATAGGTGTAGCGGTCCTCAGGGGTTATTACCTGATTTCGCCAGAAGTGGGTTTCGTCGGTGGCATGCTGGCAATTCAACACATTTCCAGCCGGGTCATAGGTGTAGCGCAGATCTTGCAGCTTTGCCGTGGCGTTGTGCTTTTTGCCTGGGCGCTCTGTCTTTATGCCAATCACGCGTTGCGTCTGGGGAGCATAAGTGTAGGTGGTCACTGTGCCGTTGCCATGTTCCTCGAGCAGTGTCAGGCCATTGGCCGAGTAGGTGCACGCCTTGACGATGGCGCGCTCGGCCTGATCCTTGAGTATGAGCTGGCTGTGGGATGGCGTGCCTGACACGTCGTAGGCCGAGTTTTGGGCATTGCCCAGGGTGTCCATTGTCCTCAGCAATGACGCAGTGGCATCCACGGTGTACAGAGTGGAAAACCGCTCTGTCGCCAATTGCTCATCCCAGAGGCGAGCGTCCTCTCCATGCCAATCGGCCTCGAAGTCGGGTTGTTCTGCATGTGTCGGTAGCCGTCGGGACACGCAAAGTGGTACTCCGGTGAGGCTGATGCTTTCAGTCTGAGCCAGGCCTGCCGTTTCGTAGTGCCTAATGCAGTGTCCGGCCACATTCAAGTCCTGCTCTTCAGTTCGGTAACCGGCATATACAAAGCGTTCGGCGATGCGAGCCGTATCGCCAGCGGCGTGCTCTTCCACGCTGAGAGGGCGCCCGGGCAACTGTGCTTCTTCATAGCGCCAGGTGCGTAACTGGCGTTGACTTCCATCTTTAATGTCGCCGGTGGGCGTGCGGATGTTGTTGATCGTGATGAGTGGTCGGCCGACATTGTCTGTCAAGGCGGCCGTCGTGCCTGCGTCGACGTTGGCACTCAGAAGGATGGCACCAGTGATGCTGGCTACTTGTTCAAGGTTGACCAGACCGGTTTTTCCCAGGCGGGGGTCGGCACTGCGCAGTAGGAAACCGCGTCGGTCGAATTGATGCCGGATAATGCGTTCATGACAGTTCGCTGGCGTATCAGGGTGGCGATGGTACTCGACTTCTCTGACCGGGAGGCCTCGATTGTCAAGTACGGTGACTGAGGGCGTATTTATGAACAGTTGGGCGCTCATTGAGGTACCTAGCTGCGGATTGGGTGCCGATCCGGTCAGTCGGTGTTTTGGTGCAGACTAGCAGAGAGGAGTCTCCAGGCTCGTCAGCGGCATGTGGGTGATCGAGAAAAGTTGGAAAGCTTCTTGCAAAGCCACGCCCAAGCGCCGTCCAGGCGTCAAAGTTTTGCTTGAAGAGGATACCCGGTGGATCGCGCTCAGTTAATCAGCAACGCCCGTAACAACCTGGCCGGTCTCGGTCGGGGGAACCTGGGTGTGCCGCTGTTGCTGCTGGTGATGCTGGCAATGATGATGTTGCCCATCCCGCCGTTCCTGCTCGATGTGTTCTTCACCTTCAACATCGCGCTGTCGATCGTGGTCCTGCTGGTCTGCGTCTACGCCCTGCGCCCACTGGATTTCGCCGCCTTCCCGACCATCCTGCTGGTGGCGACGCTGCTGCGCCTGGCGCTCAACGTCGCCTCGACTCGCGTGGTCATGCTCCACGGCCAGGAGGGCCACGGAGCGGCGGGCAAGGTGATCCAGGCCTTCGGTGAGGTTGTGATCGGCGGCAACTACGTGGTCGGTGCGGTGGTGTTCGCCATCCTCATGATCATCAACTTCGTCGTGGTGACCAAGGGTGCCGGGCGTATCTCCGAGGTGAGCGCGCGCTTCACCCTCGACGCCATGCCCGGCAAGCAGATGGCGATCGACGCCGACCTCAACGCCGGCTTGATCGACCAGGCCCAGGCCAAGGCGCGTCGCGCCGAGGTGGCCCAGGAGGCCGAGTTCTACGGTTCGATGGACGGTGCCAGCAAGTTCGTGCGTGGCGACGCCATCGCCGGCCTGCTGATCCTGTTCATCAACCTTATCGGCGGCATGCTCATCGGCATGCTGCAGCATGGCATGACCTTCAGCGACGCCGGCAAGGTGTACGCTTTGTTGACCATCGGTGACGGTTTGGTGGCGCAGTTGCCCTCGCTGCTGCTGTCCACTGCGGCCGCGATCATGGTCACCCGCGCCTCGGGCTCCGAGGACATGGGCAAGCTTATCAACCGGCAGATGTTCGATTCGCCCAAGGCGCTGGCCGTTTCCGGCGCGCTGATGGTGGTGATGGGGCTGGTGCCGGGGATGCCGCACATCGCCTTCCTCAGCCTCGGCCTGATGGCCGGCGGTGGCGCCTACCTGGTGTGGAAGAAACAGCAGAAGGCCAAGCTCTTGGCCGTGCAGGAAGCGCAGCGCCAACAGGATCTGCTGCCATCGCCGCAGCGCGCCATGGAAACCAAGGAGCTGGGCTGGGACGACGTGACCCCGATCGACATGATCGGCCTGGAAGTCGGCTATCGCCTGATTCCGCTGGTCGACCGCAACCAGGGCGGCCAGTTGCTGGCGCGGATCAAGGGCGTGCGCAAGAAGCTCTCGCAAGACCTGGGCTTTCTCATGCCCACCGTGCACATTCGCGACAACCTCGACCTGCAGCCCAGTGCCTATCGCCTGACGCTGATGGGGGTGATCCTGGCCGAGGCCGAGATCTACCCGGACCGCGAGCTTGCGATCAACCCTGGGCAGGTGTTCGGCACCCTCAATGGTATCGCCGCGCGCGACCCGGCCTTTGGCCTGGAGGCGGTGTGGATCGATGTGGCCCAGCGCGCCCAGGCGCAGTCCTTGGGGTACACGGTGGTCGATGCCAGCACCGTGGTCGCCACTCACCTCAACCAGATTCTGCAGAAGCACTGCCACGAGCTGATCGGCCATGAAGAGGTTCAGCAGTTGCTGCAGGTGCTGTCCAAGGCATCGCCGAAACTTGCCGAGGAATTGGTGCCGGGTGTCATTTCCTTGTCGGGGTTGCTCAAGGTCCTGCAGGCCCTGCTTGCCGAGCAGGTGCCCGTGCGTGACATCCGCAGCATTGCCGAGGCCATCGCCAACAATGCCGCCAAGAGTCAAGATACCGCCGCGTTGGTGGCTTCGGTGCGGGTCGGCTTGTCCCGCGCCATCGTGCAAAGCATTGTCGGCGTTGAGTCCGAGCTGCCTGTGATCACCCTTGAACCAAGGTTGGAACAGATCTTGCTCAATAGTTTGCAAAGGGCCGGGCAGGGTCAGGAAGACGGTGTTCTTCTTGAACCGAGCATGGCCGAGAAGTTGCAGCGTTCGCTGATCGAGGCGGCGCAGCGCCAGGAGATGCAAGGCCAGCCGGCCATCCTCCTGGTCGCCGGCCCGATCCGTGCCATGCTGTCGAGATTCGGTCGTCTGGCCGTGCCCAACCTGCATGTGCTGGCGTACCAGGAAATACCGGACAACAAGCAAGTCACCATCGTTGCCACCGTGGGCCCTAATGGCTGAGGTAGTGGGTTATGCAAGTTAAGCGTTTTTTCGCCGCCGATATGCGTCAGGCCATGAAACTGGTCCGTGATGAGCTTGGCGCCGATGCCGCGATCATCGGCAACCGGCGTATCGCCGGCGGTGTCGAACTGACGGCCGCGCTGGACTACAAGCTGTCCGCCCTGGCCCCACGCGTGCCGAATGTCGAGCTCGAGGACGAGCTGCGCAAGACCCATTCGCGCATCGCCACCGCCCAGGCCGAGCTGGACGGGCGTGGTGACGCCGAGCTCGGCAACCGGCAACTGTTTGCCGGCCTGTCGCTGACCGCGTCCGAGCCACTGGTCGAGCCGCATGTGGAAGCGCCGGTGCCTGCGCCGGCCCCGGCAGCTCCGGCGGTGGACAAGCGCGTATTCGATGCCATGCGTTCGGAGCTTTCGGGCCTGCGCGAGCTGCTCGAAGTGCAGCTCGGCTCGCTTGCCTGGGGCCAGTTGCAGGGCAGCAAGCCGCAGCAGGCCAACCTCTGGCGTCGCTTGCAGCGCCTGGGCCTGTCTGGCCCGATCGCCCGTGAACTGCTCGACCTGGCCGGTGAAATCGAAGACCCGCGCCAGGCCTGGCGCATGGTCCTGGCGCACCTGGCGCGCCTGATCGAGGTGCCTGAGGTCGAGCCGATCGAGGAGGGCGGGGTCATCGCCATGGTCGGCCCGGCCGGCATGGGCAAGACCACCACCCTGGCCAAGCTTGCGGCACGCTACGTGCTCAAGTACGGCTCGCAGCACCTGGCGCTGGTGAGCATGGACAGCTATCGCATCGGTGCCCAGGAGCAGCTCAAGACCCTCGGGCGCATCCTCAATGTGCCGGTGACCTATGTCGATCCGGGCCAGTCGCTGGCCCAGGCCCTGGAACCACTGCTGCGCAAGCGGGTGGTGCTGATCGACACCGCGGGCCTTCAGGCCAGCGATCCGGCCCTGCGCATGCAGCTCGAGTCGCTCGCCAGCCGCGGCATCGCCGCCAAGAACTACCTGGTACTGGCCACCACCAGCCAGAAGCAGGTGCTGACCGCCGCCTATCACAGCTACAAGCGCTGTGGCCTGGCCGGTTGCATCCTGACCAAGCTCGATGAAACGGGCAGCCTCGGCGAAGTGCTGAGCCTGGCCATCAGTCACGAACTGCCCGTGGCCTATCTCACCGATGGTCCGCGCATTCCGGACGACCTGCAGTTGCCGCGCAAGCACCAGTTGGTGAGCCGTGCGGTCAGCGTGCAGTTGCAGGAAGAGCCCAGCGAAGAGGCCATGGCCGACATGTTCGCTGATCTCTACCACAATCCCGATAAGCGGGCGGGTTGAAGATGAACGGCGCAGGGGGTCGACAGCGGCCCTTCAAGTGGGCGGGTCCCACGCGAGACAAGGTAAAGAACAGACATGGGTAGCATGCATCCCGTACAGGTGATCGCCGTCACCGGTGGCAAAGGTGGCGTCGGCAAGACCAACGTTTCAGTGAACCTGTCCCTGGCGCTGGCCGAACTCGGCCGCCGGGTCATGCTGCTGGACGCCGACCTGGGTCTGGCCAACGTCGACGTGCTGCTGGGGCTGACCCCCAAACGTACCCTGGCCGACGTCATCGAAGGACGCTGCGAGCTGCGCGACGTGCTGCTGCAGGGGCCGGGCGGCGTACGCATCGTGCCGGCGGCTTCGGGCACCCAGAGCATGGTGCACCTGGCGCCGGCCCAGCATGCCGGGCTGATCCAGGCGTTCAGCGAGATCGGCGACAACCTCGACGTATTGGTGATCGACACCGCTGCGGGTATCGGTGACTCGGTGGTCAGTTTTGTCCGCGCCGCGCAGGAGGTGCTGCTGGTGGTGTGCGACGAGCCTACCTCGATCACCGATGCCTACGCCCTGATCAAGTTGCTCAACCGCGATTACGGCATGAATCGCTTCCGCGTCCTGGCCAACATGGCGCAGAGCCCGCAGGAAGGGCGCAACCTGTTCGCCAAGCTGACCAAGGTCACTGACCGCTTCCTCGACGTGGCCCTGCAGTACGTCGGCGCCGTGCCCTACGACGAGTGCGTGCGCAAGGCGGTGCAGAAGCAGCGCGCAGTGTACGAGGCCTTCCCGCGCTCCAAGTGCGCCCTGGCCTTCAAGGCCATTGCGCAGAAGGTCGACAGCTGGCCGCTGCCGGCCAACCCGCGTGGGCACCTGGAGTTCTTCGTCGAGCGCCTGGTGCAGCCTACCAGTGCGGGGCCGGTGCTATGAACGCGAGCGGATTCAAGATGTACAGCAAGGCGTCCAAGGACGCCCAGTACGAGCTGGTCGAGCGCTATGCCCCGCTGGTCAAGCGCATCGCCTACCACCTGTTGGCGCGCCTGCCGGCCAACGTGCAGGTCGAGGACCTGATCCAGGCCGGCATGATCGGCCTGCTGGAAGTGGCCAACAAGTACGACGCCAGCAAAGGCGCGAGCTTCGAGACCTATGCCGGCATCCGCATCCGTGGCGCCATGCTCGACGAGGTGCGCAAGGGCGATTGGGCGCCGCGTTCGGTGCACCGCAACACGCGCATGGTCAGTGACGCGATTCGCGCCGTCGAAGCAAGAACCGGTCGTGACGCTAAAGATCACGAGGTTGCTGCCGAACTCCAATTGGGTCTCGACGATTATTACGGGATTCTGAACGATACCTTGGGCAGCCGCCTGTTCAGTTTCGACGACCTGCTGCAGGACGGCGAACACGAAGGGCTGCACGAGGACGGTGCCAGCGGCCAGGTCGAGCCGTGGCGGGATCTGGAAGACGAACGCTTCCAGGCCGCACTGACCGACGCGATCGCCAACCTGCCGGAGCGCGAGCGCCTGGTCCTGGCGCTGTACTACGACGAAGAGTTGAACCTCAAGGAAATCGGGGAAGTGCTGGGGGTCAGCGAGTCGCGTGTCAGCCAGTTGCACAGCCAGTGCGCAGCGCGTCTGCGCAGCCGGTTGGGTGAATGGCGGGCACGGTGAACCCGGGTTCGATGCAGTCGTTTTACGTGGTGCCGAATTGATTGAGCGCGCGCTTGCCAGACGAGCGCGTTTAAGACTGCTTGGAGGTCTAATTGAACAAAGATATGAAAATCCTCATCGTTGACGACTTCTCGACGATGCGGCGGATCATCAAGAACCTGTTGCGTGATCTGGGCTTCACCAACACCGACGAGGCCGACGATGGCACCACGGCCCTGCCGATGCTCGAAAGCGGTCATTACGACTTCCTGGTGACCGACTGGAACATGCCCGGCATGTCCGGTATCGACCTGCTGCGCAAGGTACGTGCCCACGACCGTCTCAAGGGCATGCCGGTGCTGATGGTGACCGCCGAGGCCAAGCGCGACCAGATCATCGAAGCGGCCCAGGCCGGCGTCAACGGCTACGTGGTCAAGCCTTTCACCGCGCAGGTACTCAAAGAAAAGATCGAGAAGATCTTCGAACGCGTCAACGGCTGAGCCATGTCTGGGGGCGCTATGGAATCAAGAAACGATTCTCTGGGGGAGTTCGAGTCGACCCTGAAGAAGCACGCCGAGCAGCTGGTGCAAAGCCTGGAGCGCGGCCAGTTCGGCGAGGCGGTGCAGCTGATCCACCAGCTCAACCAGACCCGTGACCGTGGCCTTTACCAGGAGGTCGGCAAGCTCACACGCGAGCTGCACAGCGCCATCGTCAGTTTCCAGATCGATCCGCGCATGCCGCAGGCCGAGGAAGTGTCGCAGATCACCGACGCCACCGAACGGCTGTCCTACGTGGTCCGGCTGACCGAGAACGCGGCCAATCGCACCATGGACCTGGTCGAGCAGAGCACGCCGGTGCTCAACGACCTGGCGAGCGAGGCCCAGACCTTGTCCGTCGACTGGCAGCGCTTCATGCGTCGCGAGGTGGCGGCGCCGGAGTTTCGTGAGCTGGTCAAGCGCGTCGACAGTTTCCTGACGCACAGCGCCGAAGGTAACCGCAAGGTGG